>NZ_JBNIEW010000014.1:0-72338 GCF_050106715.1 Acetobacter sp. AAB5 | reverse complement strand
TCTCCAGCCGTGTGGACTGCGACAGGGCGCTCAGGGCAGCGAGGGCGGATTCTGTATCCATATATCCTTGTTTGTGGATATATTGTCGTAAGTCAAGCTATCCTATGTGAGGAAACGGAGATCACGACTGTCGGCTTCCTCAATTTTTCCGCTCAGACCAGACATTCCGCTTACTCCCTAAACTGTCTGTCGGCTCAGCAGAAACAGAGCAGACAGGCGGTAGTCGCCTACATGTCGGACATAAAAGTGGGTTGGCTCGCCTTTCGCATAGCGGACATAGTCCGCGCAGTCCCCCGCTATCACTTGGAGCCGAGAGTGGGGTGATCGTTATGGGAAATAACCAGCAAGAATACAGGCGCTTAGGTTGGCCGTAGCAAGACACGCCCGAAGCCACTGGGCAGGGAGTATAAATCATTTGGATCGGGCAACGATGCTTTCGGTTTTCGGCCTTGACACGATGATGTTCGGTGCGGGCGGCAATCCAGATTTTCTGGACAGCGTCAAGATTCATGAAGGCAATTCCGAACCCAACCAGAAGGTCGAGCCAGACCGAATGGTGGCCGAGCGTGATACGGAAGCAGTTTTCATTCTGGGTTCTATTGGCATATCGGACATAATCTTCAAGTAGTTCTGTGCAGCAGTGGCCCATACCTGTCACTTGAACAAGGTTTCCGGAACTCCCGTTTCGTTTTCAGAAAAACTACCAAATTTGACAGCAAGAATAGGCAAAACAAACAGGTTAAGTATCATTGATGTCATGAGCCCTCCAAGAATGACAGCTGCCATAGGTCCTTCGATTTCCCGCCCAGGCGCATTCATATCAACAGCCAGAGGCGCCAGTCCAAGCGCCGTAACGAGCGATGTCATGAGTACGGGGACGACGCGGTCTCTGGCCCCCCGGAGCGCTGTTGTTACTCCCCATGTGAGATGTTCCCGCTCGACCAAAGTCTCAAAATGCGAAATCATCATCACCGAATTCCGAAGCGTAATCCCGAATAGAGTAACGAAGCCGACTGTTGCCCCAAGAGTTAGCGTTGTGCCGGAAACAATGATTGCCAGAATGCCGCCGACAAATGCGAAGGGAAGATTGACGAGTATCAGAGCGAGATTGCGCCATCCTTGTGTGATTATTGAGAGCAGAATCATGACCGCTATGGCAGCGAGCCCGGAATTTATAAACAGTTCCTTGCGTGATTGTGATTCAGCTTCCGCTGCGGATGTAAACTGAACGTAGGTTCCAAGAGGCAGTTTGATATTTTTTGCTATAGCCGTGCGTGCGTCCTGAACGAAAGATTGAGCTGATCGTCCTGTAACATTTGCGGTGACAGTCTGTATTCTCTGTGCTCCCAGATGTGACACCTGATAGCGACCGTTCGTCTCATATATGTCTGCAACAGCGCGGAGTGGTACGTAGTTTCCGTGAACAGTATGCAGTGGCAGAGAACCAACAGACGCAACATCATTACGACTTGCGTCATCAAGACGAACCATAACATTAAAAGCCGCAGAACGCTCGTATATCTGCCCCACGGTTTCACCCTGCCAGGCTGTATGGATGGATCGGAGTACATCCGCCGACCGAAGCCCCCAGCGCTCCAGATCAGCAGGGCGTAGCCGAATAGCAAGTTCCGGAACACCAGGAGGTGCTTCTATCCGGACATCTGTTGCGCCATGTATCTGATGCAACATGCGGACAATATTATTTGCCTGGATATCCAATACATCCAGATCATCGCCAATAATATTGATTGCCACAGCCGAAGACGAACCAGAAAGGGTTTCGTTTACGCGCATCGTCAAAAAACTACTGACAGAAAAACTGGCCCCAACGAACCCGTCAAGCGCTTTGCGAACGCGGGCATCAATCTGTCGGGAAGCCTTCCCATCCACCTGATTCAAATCAACCTCAAATTCGCTGGTATGTGGTCCATCCGTGTCCTCATCCAGCGAGGCGCGTCCGACTCTCTGAGCAACCGAACGGATTTCGGGAAGCTGACGAAGTTTTTCTGTAACCTGTCTGCCTAATTTCAGAGACTGTTCCAGGGAAGTCCCCGGAACTGCCGTCATATGAATGATAAGGTGGCCTTCCTTGAAATCGGGAATGAAATCGCTTTCAAGGAATGGAAGGGCCGCAAACCCTATCAAGGTGGTCAGGATCATCCCGCCTATAACAAATCGGGGATGGCGCATTAATCTGGCCAGAAGACGTTCATAAGCTCTGGCGGTCCATCCTGCCAGGGGGGGCTCTCTCCGGATTTCTCCAGGCGTCGCCAAGAGCCATGCGCAGAGTGCAGGTACAACGGTTACAGCAGCGGCAAGAGAAGCCATGACCGCAAGAACATAAGCTGTTGCCAGTGGAGCAAACAGTCGTCCCGAAAGTCCGGGAAGGGCGATGACAGGCAAGAAAACGATAATGACAGCAAAGGTCGCGTAAACCACTGCACTGCGGACTTCAACGCACGCATCGAGTACGACGCGCGCTGTAGATGCGGGCTGGACCAGAAGCCGGTTTTCACGCAATCGGCGTGTAACATTTTCGACCCCGATCACGGCGTCATCCACAACCTCGCCGATGGCAATAGCAAGGCCCCCCAAGGTCATGGCATTCAAAGTAACCCCGAGTGTCTCCAGCAACGACAGGGCTATCAGAATAGCCAAAGGTATGGTGGCGCAACAGATTGCAGCGGTTCGCAGGTCAAAAAGGAAAAGAAAGATTACGACAACCACCAGAAAACCGCCCAGAAGCAATGCTCGTGTGGCATTCCCCAATGCGGTCGTAATGAAATTGGCGGGTCGGAACAGGTCAGCATGCAATGTAATCCCCTGTCCCTGCAATTGCGGGCGGAAATCGGTAAGTGCCGCCTCGATTTCCCGGGTCACGGCCATTGTATTGGCACCGTACTGTTCCCATATATTAACTACAATGCCTGTCTTTCCCTCGATATTGGCCGCGCCGAAGGCAGGAATAGGGGCTTCAGTTACAGTGGCAATACTGCCCAGTGTGACAGCACCATTATCAGAGCGGACAATCACAGTGCGGGCCAGACTTTCTGGCGTCAGGGCCTGACCGTCAGACTGAAGAACGACTCTTTGGTTCGGGGTATCAATAAAGCCGGCCCCCTGTATGCCAGTCGCTTCCTGGGCAGCCGCAAGGACGTCATTGAGTCCGATATGATGCAAGATGAGTTGGTCTGGATGTACCTGTATCTGGAGTGACCGACGCTCCCCGCCAAACACGCTGACTCCAGCCACACCAGGCAACGCCAGCAGACGCGGCCTTAATGACCAGTCAGCAAGCGTGCGCAACTGCATAAGGGACTGTTGTTCCGACGTCAGACCGATCACCAGTACCAGACCGGCGGATGAGGTCAGTGGCGTCATAGTCGGAGCATGAACACCGGCTGGCAATTGCTGTGCAACAACATTCATTTGTTCCCCGACCAGTTGCCGGGCTCGATAAATATCGGTCGATGTCGCAAACAGGACGTTGACGACTGACAGTCCCTGAATCGAAGTCGATTGCACGCGCTGAATACCCGGGAGGCCGGTCAGGGCAAGTTCCATTGGGCGACTAACCAATGTTTCGACCTGTTCCGGCGTAAAACCAGCAGCTTCGGTCTGGATCGTGACCCGTGGCGGAATGAATTCCGGAAACACATCATAGCTGGCATGTCTCAAGCCATACAGGCCATAGAAGAACAACAGACATGCGGTTGCGATAACCACGCCCCGGAAGCGGATCGAAAACCCGATAATAGCTGCCTGAAGGCTGAAAGAACGTCCCGTCATCAGTCGTCATCGTCTCCTGATTCAAGCTGAGCTCGGAATTCTTCAGACAGAAGTAATTGCGTACCCTCTATGACGATTTGCGTTTCGTGTGTGATTTGTCCTGGAGTATCTTGGATCAGGTAGCCACCTTCTCGGTCCGGCACGTCGGTCGTAAGAGGTAAGCGTGTAAATTTTCCGTGTCCGTTATCACGGTATATCCACGACTTACCTTGCAGCCAGATAATAGCTGATGCAGGTATCCGGATACCGGGACGTTCCTCTTCGGTAGGCAGGAGAACGGAAACATTCATGCCCGCGACAAGCTGACTTTCAGCCGACGCAAAATAGAAAAAGCTACGCCCCTGAATAGCAGGATCGGTCATGGTTACAGGAGACAAATAGTGGAGCATTGTCCCGTGTCCACCCGTGTTTCCATAATCGGTCACATCCGCCTGACTTGGTGGGGTTGGTAGATCCATATCTGGTGGAAGGGTCACCTTGACCAAGACCACTTGTTGTTGAAGTAACTGTGTAATGAAAATTGTATTTTTTTCGGTAGCGTCAGATATGACCGAACCAAATTGCTGTCTGATAATATTAAGTGCGTTATTCACCTGGACCTGTTCTGCTTTTACCATAGCTGAATTGGACTGAAATCTGGCTGTTGTCTCCTGGAATTGTTCCTGAGAGATATTCTGCCGATCGCGATACAGTCCTTTGTCACGATCGAGTTTCGCACGGGCAAGCGTCTGCTGTGCCTGCATGCTCTCCAGCCGCGCTTTCATGTCAGCATAATCACTAACAAGAGTGATAAGTTGTGTTGCGTTCAGAACGTAACCATAGGCGGGAACCAGCTTTCTCCAAGGCACGATGCTGGGTCGTGCAGAAGCAATGCCGCTCTTCGTAACTGCTTCCGGGGAGACCGTCACGGTCGCCTCTGCACCAAGAACCGAAACTGGTTGATCATCATCATCTGCAATGGCAATGTCTGTCCCGTTTAGAACTAGGAAGACAGAAAGACCTGCAAGAGGCAGCCAGAAGGCCCTCGCTTTCATGGTGAGTTCCTTTGGTTATTTTCAAGTAGGCCAGAAGCCTGCGCGGCATTGGTGTGATCAAAAATGGGCTGCTGCATGCCATCTTCGATCTGACCTATGGCTTGCCGTTGCTGAATTTCTGCTTCAAGAAGAGCGGTCTCCGCTTGAATCTGCTCTATATGAGTCATAACCATCGTTGGTCGGTCGATTGCACCTGACTGAAGGCGGTGCTGCATCTGGTTCAGCCTTACCCGTACGGTTTTGGCAAGTTCTTCCGCCTGTAGCAGAATTGATGTCGTGCCGCGGTAATTGGCCGTAGCCTGCGAGATGGACTTAAACACTGTGTTCTCTGCACGCCGGAGACGAGCCGCCGCCTCATGCTCCTGCCCAACAGCTTCAGCTATGGGGCCTTCGTTCTGATTGAAAATCGGAATTTGCAGAGAGGGATCTACCTCAAAGCGATTTGAAATCTCCCAGTTATAGGCGGGACTGATGGTGACATCGGGATAGCGTCGAGAAACTTCGACCCGTAGAGCCTGTCGGGCGGCGTCATAAGACGCAAGAAGTTCCCGCAGATCCGCGCGTTGCATTACGGCTTGGTATCTCATGTCCTGTGAATCGCGGTATTCTATGAGGTCGGGACAGACATCAAATGCTTTTGTATCAAGAGCAATGGAATCAAGTGCTTCGGCAGGAACCCCGATTGCTCCTGCCAGAGCTGCCTTACGGACGGCATACTCGCGCCGCAGATCACTGACAGACAACTCGGCATGGATCATTTCCGTCCGTACCTGCGATATTTCGAAAGCGGATGCTCGCCCCTGATCAAAACGTGCCTGTTCCAGGGTAAAGAGTTCGCGTTTAGCTGCCGCAGTCTCTTCCACAAGCTTGAGGCGCCCGGATACAGCCCAGACGCCGAGAAGAGCAGACCGCGTGTCGCTGCGTAGTTTCCATGCAGTATTGATGACTTCCCATTGCGCGACGGCAGCCCGATATCTGGCTTCTTTGATACGGTGATAACGCCTGCCGAAAAATTCGATCAGTATTGACGCGCCGTAGCCGACGTAATGAGCCGATGGGCCACCCAGCACCGTGAAACTGGGATTGGGCAGTTGACCGGCTGTCTTGATTCCAGCGCGAGCCGTTTCCAGTTGAGCTTTAGCTACAAGGATATCGGGATGAAAATACAAGGTAGCAAGCGTCAGGCGAGTGATGCCCCATGCGTTTTCCTGACTCGATACGTTTGGTCCGAGAACTTTTGTAATGAATTCTTGCAATCCGGCATCCGTAAATTGACGGCTGGAAAATTTCTGGACATCTGATTCCGGCGAAATATTTGAGTGACCACTATTTGTGCAGCCACAGAGCAGGGGAAAAATCAGGAGAATGAATGCCGCATTATAGCGTGTGCGTCTCCTTACCTGCTTAATATATTCTAGAGTATTATATGATTTATACATTAATATGTCGTGATATATCTGATTTGTTATCTGTTAGTTCTACTCTCGATTGTCGCATAATCTGCACACCTCCACTAATACCAAGCATCGCAAGGATGGCAGCTACCGCAATATCCGGCCACGCAGAACGAGTGCCAAACACGCCCAGAGCTGCCAGCACAACGGCAACATTTCCGATCGCATCATTACGAGAGCAGATCCATACGGAACGGCGGTTGGCATCACCTTTCCGGTGTGTCCATAATATGAGGGCACAGGCCAGATTGACCGCGAGGGCAAGCAGACCAATGCCGCCCATTGCGTCTGGGTGAGGCGGATGGTTGCTGTTCATTACCATCCACCCAGCATTGGCCATTACCCATATCCCAGCCACGAACAGGGTCAGGCCTTTCAGAAAGGCCGCGCCAGCTCGCCATCGCAATGCCATTCCGGCAACACTGAGGCTTATTGCGTAGTTGGCGCTGTCGCCAAGGAAATCAATCGCGTCCGCCTGTAAGGATGCAGATCCAACCGACACGCCAGCCCCAGCTTCAACGGCAAACATGCTGGCATTGAGAAAAAGCGCGATCAGGAGCGCTCTCCGCCATGATTTATTGATTGGTAGCGGCGTATCTGTGCATCCACCACAGCATCCTCCTGCCATCCAGCGCCTCCCTGACGAATCATCTGTTTTAATGTATGCTCCCTGTAGCAACTACAGGGTCAAGAGGCAGGGAATGCGATCGATTGGCGCCTTGGGAAAGGCAACGAATACCAAAGTCGAGACGATCCGCTATTATGAACGGATCGGACTGCTGGCTCCGCCACAGCGGACCGATGGCAATTATCGCGTTTATGATGATGCGGCGCTCGCGAGACTGTCTTTTATTCGTCGATCCCGTGATCTGGGTTTTTCATTAGATCAGGTAAGAGTTCTATTATCCCTAGCGGATCAGGGAACCCAGGATTGTAAGACAGTTGATAGAATTGCTCGTGACCATATGGCAGAGATTGAGCACAAAATTGCGGATCTCAAGGCATTGCGTCATGAACTTTCTACGATAATAAAATCATGCCGGGGAGGTAATATTTCAGAATGCCGAATTATTGAAGCACTTTCTCCGTTTGATAATTAGTTCTCCTGACTTTTTTCGCAGCTAGTCGATTCTGCATTTGATGGGAAGATTACCCGAAATAATTATACGGCCTCATCCTCACGTGTCAGAATCTGAAAAATCCTCATCGAAAATTCAAGGACTATACGTGCTCCCATGGTGGCAGTTTATGATCAGGCCAGTTCTGAAGCAGACATTCTGCTGCCCCCCCAAACCTGACAGCACATTAGGTCATACGACGTTATTATTTTGTCCTTCATATCCTGAATTTGAATTGTAATTTGATGAAAAAATTTACGCAAAATAGTGGTAATTGTGGTAGCAGTGTGTGGAAACTCCCGTACATTGCTTGGCTTCTTTTCACACGAGAATGCGATGCGACAGACAAAACCGTCAATCACTTCTGTTAGTGAAGATGTTTGGTCAAGAGCATCCCATCGACATGCACTGCTGCGTGGATTGTTAGAGGAAAATCAAAGAAATCATCTTTCAGTCAAATTAGTCGCAAGCGACCTGGGTATCAGTGTGCAACACACTTACCGCCTTCTGAAAAAACTACGTGAGGAACAAACCACAGCGAGTTTGCTCCCATTACCTCGTGGCCCTCGTGTCGGGAACAGACGCTTAGCCGTAAATATAGAAAAAATAATCGAAGAAGTGATAAAGAAGATATATCTCAAGCGTGAAAAACCGACATTGAAACAGGTCCATCGATATATAGAGTGCGAATGCCAAAAATCAGGTTTCAATGTGCCGTCCATGAAAGCTGTTCGGTCACGTGTTGCAACTTGCAATTCAAAAACACTTATCAAGAAACGCGAAGGAAAAACGGCGACTGAAGCTGCGTTTCACCAGATTCAGGGAAGTCTCGAAGCAGATAGGCCGCTGGAGATCGTGCAGATTGACCACACGAAAGTTGACCTCATGCTGGTTGACGATATTACTCGTGCGAGCATCGGTCGGCCTTGGCTGACGTTGGTGATGGATATTCACACGCGTATGGTTCTGGGCTTCCTTCTATCCCTCGAAGCTCCCTGCACCACTTCAGTCGCACTTGCCCTCACGCAAGCGGTTCTCCCCAAAGATTCCTGGCGTGCGGAGCGTCTAATTGAAAACAGCTGGCCAACGAGTGGGATTCCTCGCTGTATTCATGTCGATAATGGAGCGGAGTTTCATGGTCGTTCTTTCGAGCGTGGTTGTGAGCAACACGGCATTCAGATTGCTTATCGACCGCCCGCCACTCCACGTTATGGTGGACACATAGAGCGTTTGATGGGCACGCTGATGCATCGCATTCAGGCATTGCCAGGCACCACATTTTCGAATGTTGTGGAAAGAGGGGATTACCGCTCCGAAGAGCGTGCATGCCTGTCGTTTCGGGAGTTTGAACGCATATTGGCGCTGGAAGTGCTTGGTCCGTATCATAATGAAATTCATCGCGGTCTTGGTCAGCCTCCTATAGCAAAATGGACGTCGAGCATCGAAACAACTGCTTCCCGACATCCTTTGGATTCTCAGGCCTTTCTTCTTGATTTTCTTCCCTACGAAACACGGGTGATACGACGCGATGGTGTTCGGTTATTCAATATCCAATACCAGGATGGAGGTCTTGCACATCTGCTTGGGCGTCCCGATACGCGTTTGCGGGTGAAATACGACCCCCGTAATCTCTCGTCTGTTTATGTCGAACTGCCAGACGGCGACCATGTCAGGGTCCCTTACGCAGATTTGCGTCGGGAACCTATTACTCTGTGGGAACATCGTAATGCGGTCCGGTGTCTGAAAGATGAGGGACGTCGCAGTGTAGATGAAGCCTCAATCTTCACCGCCATCCGGGAGCAACGGGCAATCCTCGACGAAGCTCGTGGTCTGAGCCGCGAGGCACGCAGAAATGTTGTCCGTCGTGAAATCGCCCAGAGGTGCGCTGATAGCCCGTCAGAACCGAACCAAAGTCAATTTCCTGCTGGAAAAGCAGAAGACGATGTCGACCGCATCCCGATGCCGCCTCCAGGCGCTCATAGCGGTGTGGAGATCTGGTAATCATGTGCCGTGCAGAATGGTCGCATCTCCCAGAAGACGTGAGACCACTTGCTGCATTGGGGAACGAAGAGAGGATCCGCCACATCCGCGCCAAGCGTTGGGTGGATTACCCACACGCTGATCGTGTACTGAGGCGCCTCAACGAGATTTATGTCCAGCCACGTTCAGAGCGTATGGAAAATATGCTTCTGATCGGTCAGAGCGGTATGGGGAAAACGACACTCGTCCGAAAATTTGAACGCACTCACACTGTCAGGCTGGGGAACAACGGGACGTGTCGTCTACATCCCATCGTCGTCATGCTGATGCCACATGACCCAACAGGGCCTCGCTTTTTTTCGCAGCTGCTCAAAGCAATCGGCGTTCCTGCAATCGACAATTTCGAGACAACGGCACCACGCGAGTCAACGGTTCTGCGCGTGTTGGCCGAGGTGCAGGTTAAAGTCATCGTTATTGACGAGTTGAATTCTGTTTTAGCGGGTACGGCCCGTCAGCAACGACTGTTTCTCCAATTGCTGCGCTGGCTGTCGAACGAATTGCGTGTCGCTCTGGTAGGGATCGGTGTGCCGGAAACACGGCATGCTCTGCTTTCTGATGATCAGTTACGAAACCGGTTTATGAATCTGGAGCTGCCCGTGTGGGAGAATGGCCAGGATTTTAGTCATTTTGTGACGAGATTGATCTGGAGTTTGCCACTGCGGGAGCCGTCTCCTGTCGACTCCCGGCGACTGATGCAAATGTTGGTTGGGCGCACGGGGGGCATTACTTTGGGCACCTGCAAGGCTATTGAACGCGCAGCGATCAGGGCAATTCGTTCCGGTACCGAGCGTCTTGATTATCAGGCTTTTGAGCATGAAGAGGTATGGGATGGTATTGAAGCGCCTGTAATAATGGGAGGACATCGACGGAAATCCCGTCGTGGGTAAAGAGGGGACACCGTCATCCCTTCCGCTCGTCCCATTTCCACACAGGGCAGAGGCGTTTTCCTCATGGCTATCCAGATTAGCCGCCCGCTACGATCTCCATGCTGACCATCTTGCTCTTCATGCCGGATACCCTCTCCGAGGAGCGCGAGAACTGGACTGCTACCTGTTGCCTCAGGCGGACTGTGCTCTTGCACTCATGACCGGCCTGTCACAACGTTCAATCAGGACAATGCGCTGTGGAATGCCACAAAGGCGTCTTTGGGTTCGAGATCATCATGTCTGGTGTCGAGAGTGTGTACGGGAAGCTCTGCTAGAGGGAGATGAGCCTTGGGAGCGGCGGTCATGGCGAACGGGGGCTACAGTGATCTGCAGCCGTCATCGGCGAGTTCTGGAAGAAGCCTGTCCACGGTGCAATAAAATAGGCAAGGGGTGTCTTTTTCTCAGTGACAAAGGTCGGGTACAGCCGCTGTGCGCCGTCAAAGGTGATAAAATCAATTTGTGGGGGGATGCATTAGGTGATCAGCTTCCCTGGGGTCTGACGATAGACAGAACAATCTCCCGGTGCGTGAACGCTCTAAGCATTGATCTCTGTCGCAGTCTTGTCGGGCAGACACTTCGCGCACAATGGCGTGGAGTCAGCAGGGAACGTCGTCTGACGACAATTATTGAAGAGCTTACGCTGATTACCCTGATCACGATTGATTATCTCCCGAGACCTCAACCGCCGCTTTACTGGATGCTGGAGCAGTCAGACTGGAAAGCCGCTTTCCATTATACGCCGGCCATGCTGCCAACTTCGCTGGCAACCGGCATCATCATGCTGGTTTCGGTAGTATTGTCCGATCATCAGTTTTTTGAAGACAGGGTTTTCTGGGATCCTTCAGAATGTCAGGTTGCCTGTGAACCACTCACGCCAGAGACTTATGTGATGTGGCTGCATCCGAAAGTAAGATCATGGGGACGACAGATCATCAGTGCACCATTTGGTGTGTAACCTAATTAAGGAATTTTTTCACCTAATTAAGGTTGTTTTTTCGGTGCTCAACCGGCGCGGAAACGGGGATTCTCCTAATTAAGGGTTTTCGACAAAAAACCTTTCTTTTTCCGGGCGCCCACCTAGTTGCGATAAGTGGAATTAACGCAAGTAGATATGGGGAAGGGGGCTGTTTTCCATAAAAAAACGTAGTTTGAATTTAAGTATGCGATAAAGTAAGTTGAACCACAACATGAGGGTTTGGTCGTGCTTCATTTGAAGCTGAATGATAGATATCAATGATATCTACTCCAAGGAGTTGAATATGTCCGATACGGCCAAAATTTTTATGACCGGTCGCAGCCAGGCCGTTCGTCTCCCTGCTGCCTACCGATTTGATACTCCAGAGGTCACCATCCGCAGAGATCCACGCACCGGAGATGTCATTCTTTCGCCGCGCCCTGTAGGGTGGGGTGAGACACTCTCTGCCATTCGCCAGGCCAAAGGTGCTGAACTTTTCCCCGAAGGGCGGGGCCAAGCCCAACAAGATCGGGATCCTTTTGCTGGATCCGTGCCGTGATTGCTTATATGTTCGATACCAATACAATAAGTGATATCATACGCGCTGACGAGAGAGTGCTCTCTCACGTCGAAGCCCTTGATCCCGAACAGTGTTGTGTTTCAGCCGTAACAGCCGGAGAGGTTGCCTATGGACTAGCCAAGTGTCCATGGCGACCCGATTACAACGCTTGACACGCAGTGTCATGGATCGACTGATGACACTGCCTTGGGACACTGAGGTGGCAGAGCGCTATGGAAAATTACGCGCTGAGCAAGAGCGCCGCGGTGAAATCCTTGGTGCGTTGGATCTAATGATCGCGGCACATGCTTTGACGTGTCATTTGACATTGATAACCAGCGATCAGGCATTCACCCACGTCCGTGGACTTATCGTTCAGAACTTTCGATGTGTCTAATAGAGTAATATCTTTCGCATATCCTGCTTTTACGCTGATTGGTTGATTGCTCACTCGATCCGAATGGTGGGTCACCTTGCCCTCGAGCAGGCTCTATGCCAGAGGCGGCCAAAGGGGAAAATGCCCCACCACTCCGACAGTCAAAAGATGGTCGCTAGCTTCCGGACGGTTTGTCTCACACTCCGATCGACCACGGTAGACTGGCACTGTGAGGTGCCCGGAACGGTTTGACCCGTATTCCGATCGACCGTTGTGTCTTTCCCCGGACCTGTCGACTGTCCGGAAGCACCTCGCGGAAATGCTATGCCTTGGCCATTGCCTGTGACCCGAGAAGGGCCTGACCTGATGAGGTCTCATGACTGTCCTGTCCATGCAGCGGACCTTGGCCTGGCCATCACGACAGAGAAGCGCGAGGAACCGTCATGGACAAAAACGAAGAAAGACTGCGTCAGGTTGTTGGCGGTGTCGACACCCACAAGGATATGCATGTTGCAGCCATTGTTGACGAGCAGAACCATGTGATTGGTACACAGAGTTTCCCCACGACAAGACAGGGTTATCGGCAGATGCTGGCCTGGATGCGAGCCGCAGGTGATCTCATGCGTGTGGGTGTTGAATCAACCGGCAGCTATGGTGCAGGCCTGTTGCGTTATCTTCAGGCTGCAGGGATCGAAGTTCTGGAAGTCACGGCACCTGATCGACATGATCGGCGTCGGCGTGGAAAGAATGATGATCTGGACGCCCAGAACGCAGCGCCCGCCGCCTTTGCAGGCCAACGCACCGTTACACCACGACGCAGGGACGGCATGGTGGAAGCACTCAGGGTCTTGAGAGCGTGCCGCAAAACCGCCGTAAGTGCACGACGGATTTCCCTGCAGATGATCCAGAACACCATCATTGCGGCCCCAGATACCCTGCGTGAGCATCTTCGCTCCATGACCCGCATGCAGTTGATCCGCACTCTTGCTGCCTCCCGACCGGATCTCACGGCTTATCGCGATATCGAGGCGGCTTATCGGATTAGCCTGAAATCTCTTGCGCGTCGCTACTTTGAACTGCATGATGAAATTGGTGAACTGGATCTGATGATCAAGGCTATTGTTGAGGAACTGGCACCTGACCTCATTGCCAGAAATTCCATAGGGCACAATGGAGCAGCGCAACTTCTTCTGACGGCGGGCGACAATCCTGACCGCCTGAAATCAGAGGCCAGCTTCGCTGCCCTTTGCGGTGTCACGCCTGTTCCGGCGTCCTCTGGAAAAACAATTCGTCATCGTCTGAACCGAGGTGGTGATCGGGCGGCTAACAGCGCCCTGCATATCATCGCGATTGGACGCCTGCGAACAGATGAAAAAACACGCGCCTATGTTGCCAGGCGTGTGGCAGAAGGACATTCCAAACTTGAGGTTATCCGTATCCTCAAGCGCTATATCGCCCGCGAGGTCTATGGGATCATCATACGCCGACACCGGGACATCAACGCCACACGTTTTGCTGCTTGACAAACAGAAGGGCGTCCGCGGCTGTCAATATGTGTCCATTCGCTACACGCAAAGATTGGCTGAAGCGGGTCTTGTTGCTTCTGTCGGCAGTGTTGGGTATTCCTATGATAATGCCCTCGCGAAGACCATTAACGGGCTTTACAAAACCGAACTGATCTATCGGCAGGGGTCATGGAAAAACAGGGACGTTGTTGAGCTGGCAACGCTTAAATGGGTCGACTGGTTCAACAATCGGCGGCTCCTGTCCTCCATTGGAAGCATCCCGCCAGCAGAAGCTGAAGCTCGTTTTTATGCGCAACAGAAATCACATGCATTAGCCGCTTAAATCAGATAGAAAACGTCTCCACAAAACCCGGGGCAATTCACCGCAGGCAGAAGCCAGGCCTGAAGCTCGATCTGGAGCGGCCGACAGAATTGCTGGAATCCGAATGTTCCACGCAGCGTATCGAGCTGTTCGTAGCGGGTCGGCCCACGCACGGCATAGTCGGCGAGCGCGTCCGGCTCGATCCCGAGTTGATCCCCTATGAAGGCGAGCGGGATCTGAGGGATCAGCTCCCCCGGCCGGAGCAGCCGCCCCGGGTAGCGCAGCGCGCAAAGCTGGATAGCAAAGCCCAACCGATTGTGCGCCCTTCTCCGACTGACAATGACACGCAGGTCATCGGGAGTGAGCGTCCAGTAACGCACCAGGTCGGCCTCGTTTTCGGGCAGGGCAAGCAGCAACAGGCGCTGCGCCTCGGTCAGAACGGAACGGCGCGGCATCTGTCAGGTTCTGCCGGGAGGCGTCCAGCCAATCCGCGCCAGCGTGTCGATCAGCGTCGAGCGCGGTACACCGAAGTTGCGGCATATAGCCGCTTTGCTGGCGCCGCCTTCGAGGGCGACGGTAATCGCCGCGATCTTCTCCGCGTGGATCGCGGGCGGCCTACCGCCGCGCCGACCCCGGCGCCTGGCGGCTGCCAGCCCCGCCATGACCCGTTCGCGCGTCAAGGCGCGTTCGTATTGGGCGAGTGCGCCGAACATCGAGAACAGCAACTCGCCTTGCGCGGTTGCCGTATCCATATGTTCGGTCAAGGATCGGAAAGCGATGCCACGCTCCCGAAAATCTCCGATAATATCGAGAAGATGCGATAGAGAACGGCCCAGATGGGGTGGACGGCCTCCCTGCGGCATCGATGTGCCATAATGGAGGTTCACTGACCATCAGAAGGAGACCGCCCGGATGAAAGCTAGCATAGTCGGCCTTGATATTGCCAAATCTGTTTTTCAGGCTCATGGAACTGATGCGAATGGAAAGAGCATTTTCAAATGCAAGCTTGGTCGCAGTGAAGTTTCGGCATTTTTTGCAAAGCTTGCCCCCTGTGAAGTTGTGCTGGAAGCCTGCGGGTCAGCGCATTACTGGGCACGGGTGATCAGCAGGATTGGTCATGATGTCAAACTGGTTCCTCCTGATCGGGTCAAACCATTTGTCAAAAAAGGCAAGAAAAATGACGCTGTTGATGCGGCTGCAATCTGCATGGCGGCAACTCATCCTGATACGATGTTTGTTCCGATCAAGAGCGAAGAGCAGCAAGGTGTGTTGTCGCTGCATTCCACCCGTGCTCTTCTGGTCAAACAGCAGACCATGTTGAGTAATGCGTTACGGGCTCTTGCTTCCGAGTTCGGGCTGATTGCCCCTCTGGGCACACGCCGGCTGCCAGTGCTGATGGCAAAAATAGAGGCATCAGCAGACCTGCCTGCTGCCATGAAGCAGAGTGCCATGTTGTTATTTGAGCATTACGAAAAAGTCGCTCAGAGCATTGATGCTTTGGAAGGGCAGATCCGGGCTCGTGCAAAAAACGATGATGATGCGCGTCGGCTGATGACCATTCCCGGGGTAGGTCCCATAACGGCTTCCATGATTGTCGCCTCGGTCGCGGATATTGGCTCCTTCGCCTCTGCGCGCCATTTTGCCGCATGGCTTGGGCTTGTGCCTCGTCAGCATTCTACAGGTGGTAAAACCCGTCTGGGAAGGATTACCAAAGCGGGCAACCGGCAGATAAGAACATTGCTGGTTCTTGGCGCCACGGCCATGCTTCATCGTGCCCAGAAGTGGGAGAGCGCTGCGGGTCAGTGGTTATGCGAACTCATGGCGCGTCGTCCAAGGCGTCTGGCAACAGTCGCACTTGCCAATAAAATGGCTCGTATCATCTGGGTCCTGTTGTCACGCAAAGAGATCTATCGTCCGATTGGGCACAGTGTTGCCGCAGCCTGATCTGCACCAGCAGGACGATGGACACTGGGGCTTGCTCCGGTAGATCCGGCAGTATGTATATGAACCGACGTGATGGGAAGACTGTCATTCAGAGACACAGTTCAGGCCATACCGTTCGACCGTCTGTGCCCTTGAGCACGCGATACCAGATTGGTGCCTGACACGTGAGCGCACACCCATGATGGCCAGCGCATAAAGTCGCACAAACAGGCCGGACATAAGAGCGCATCTGACCGGGTCTTCACGTTAAATCGGTATTTGTCATCCAGCCGATAGAATAATCCGTTTTGGAAATTACATCGAAAGAACATTATGAAGTATTGCGCTTAAACGGCCGTCCACATAGGCAGTCGAGTTCTCCTTGCGCAAAATATGCTGACGCCTTGCGCAGGATTTCATTGGCCTGCCGCAATTCGCGGTTCTCTCGCTCCAGTTGCCTGATCTTTTCCCGATCAGGCAGTTCACTCACCGCAGGCGCATTGGCCCGCTCATGCAGACGGGTCCATTTTGACAGCGTGTCAGGATGAATATCCAGCTTTGGCGCTATCATCATCACCGCAGACGGGACTATCCTGAATTTTGTGCGGTGTGGTGATAAATTGCTCGAAGAGGAGCCCCCGCATGAGCATTGATAAAGACCTCCTGGACCGCCTGATGGAAGGACGTTCCCCCGGCGACCTGTTTGGCAAGACCGGCATATTCTCGGAATTGACGAAGGCACTGGCGGAACGAGCGCTCAGCACGGAGATGAACATTCATCTCGCCGAAGAACGCGCCGATGACGCCTCTGCCGAGAACAACCTGCCGCCCAATCGCAGAAACGGCAGAAGCCAGAAGACCGTGACCACGGAGAGCGGTAAAGTTGTTCTGGATATTCCCCGGGACCGGAATGGCACGTTTGACCCGCTGTTGATCGCCAAATATCAGCGTCGCTTTCCCGAGTTCGACCGCAAGATTATCAGCATGTATGCCCGGGGCATGACGACCCGCGAGATCCAGGGGCATATCGAAGAAATCTACGGCGTTGAGGCCTCGCCGAGCCTCATTTCCGCGATTACTGACGCGGTGATGGAGGAGGTTGCCGCCTGGCAGAACCGCCCGCTGGAACCGTGCTATCCGATTGTCTTCATGGACGCGATCCGGGTCAATATCCGCAGTGACGGGACTGTTTCGAACAAGGCCGTCTTCATAGCTCTTGCGATCCTGCCTGACGGCACACGGGACATTCTGGGGCTGTGGTTCCAGGAAAATGAAGGAGCCAAATTCTGGGCCAAGGTCCTCAGTGACCTGCGCAATCGGGGAGTGCAGGATATCCTGATCGCCGTCGTCGACGGGCTGAAGGGTTTTCCGCAGGCTATCGAAGCGGCTTTCCCCAGGACCCGCATTCAGACATGCATCGTTCACCTGCTGCGTCATTCCATGAGCTTTGCCAGCTACAAGGACCGCAAGGCCGTCGCCACCGCTCTAAAGGCAATCTATACGGCAGTGGACGCCAGCGAGGCCGAGGCAGCCCTCGGCAGGTTTGAGGAAAGCGATCTGGCCAGGCAATACCCGGCCATCGCGCCCAGTTGGCGCAGGGCCTGGAATGAGGTCATTCCGTTCCTTGATTACCCCCCGGAAGTACGCAGGCTGATTTACACAACGAATGCCATTGAAGCTCTGAACGCAAAGATCCGTCGTGCCGTGCGCACCCGTGGCCACTTCCCCAGTGACGAGGCCGCAGCAAAATTGATTTACCTGGCGCTCAATGCTACCTCATCAGAGTGGAAGCGCTCAGTAAGCGAATGGTATGCTGTCAGATGCCAGCTCGCCATCATGTTCGAAGACCGTTTCCCAATGGCCTGAAAAAATACCACCGCACAAAATTCTACACAGTCTCCCGCAGACCAGCGTGATGGATGGCTCTTCTCTTCCTCCAGAACCATGCGAGCCGCACGTTCACGAAATTCAGGCGGAAAACGCTTCGATTTATTGCTCATGAATTCTTCTTACCTCACGGGTCTTTCTGTCTCCACAAATCCCGGGGCAATTCAGTTTGCCCTGGCGACGGGGCGTCCGCTCGCCGCTCTCACGTTCCCGACGCAGCCAGCGGATCGCCGTCGAAATTCCAATACCGAACCGCGCCGCAAGCGAGCGGGCTGACGCTCCCCCAACTCCAGCTTCCAGAACCCGCTTCCGAAGATCATCACTCAATGCTCGTGCCATCACCGTCTCCATCAAGGAAAACGGTGAATCACATCGCGCCTTCACTGTCACCTCTCGATTCAGAGTTCAGTGGAACTGCTCTAGATGATGGTCGGACTGATGGCGCGACCAGTATCGATGGATTAGTATCAGGCTCATATTTGCATGGATTGTTCACAGACAGCGAACAGCGTGCTGCCTGGCTTACGCGATTGGGTTTGCCAAGTTCTTTCCAGAATTATACTGGCACGATAGATGAAGCACTTAATAATATCGCCATGGAAATTGAACGACACGTCAATATGAAGGCCATCATTGATATTGCAATGTCTTTTGGTAAAAACTAAATACATTATGCTTGTCATATTTTATATACGCCAAGCATAATAATATGAAAATATTTCTATGTATAATGAATATTTAGAGTGTTGTGTTTATTTCAGAGAAAAATAACCCGTTCCCGTAAGCGTATCATGACTTCCTTTGTCTCATGTCTTTTAAAGACCATTACGGCATCCGACGATGCCTGTTGCAAGTTTCAGGACACAGAGGGAAATGACTGGCCAGAAGGTCTCTTTGTCACGATCTTTGCGTATCGTTGACGTATATCTTTTTCCTGTCGGCTCATCACTTCAGGAGCTTGTTCGAGTATTTTTTTCAATTCATTATCAAGCCGACGAATCAAGTCGGCATGAGCTGCGTTAATCTGACGGCCCCTTAGAGCCATCTGGTTCTCACGTCCAATATCCCGGCCCTCAAGACGGGCCTTCTCTACTTTACGGCCGATCTCAATGAGTTCACGGACTCTTTGATCCCGATCCTTTTTCTTCCGATAAGGCAAATCCATACCCAGAGCCTTGTACGGCTTATGCGCCATCTTTTTAGCAACATAATCCCACAACTGGTAACTCGTGATTGGTTCTTGATCTCCCAGAGCGCGGCCGTTGCGAACCGCTTCAAAAGTCGCCCCATCTGAAATCATCGTCCAGGTTGTCCCTCGTGCACGACTTTCGGCAACATAGGTTGTAAACCCCGTCGCCAGATCGGCACCACGCGGCATGGCATTGATATGCTCATCAGAGGTCAACCCCTGGGCAGCATCAATTGTCATGGCATGGCCAAATCCCAACAGAACCCGATTTGAGCGAGGATCTGATAGCCGGCGCCATTCCACTTCCGCTTCCTGCCCATCCGCAAGCCTCAATTTCAGCCCTTTGTCAGATGCACTGAGAACCTCACAGATATCTCCGTTATTCCCTACCCAGGTGCGCTTATCTCCAACAAGACCCCAGATCCGACGATACAGGCGCACCTTGTCTCCAACAGCAAGGGCCATGTCATACTCTTCACCACGCTGATCAATGGCTTTGATAATCTTCTGGTCAGCGCCAATATCTCCGCGTTTCTGTAACACCTGACGTACTGCCAGACTGAGATCCGCAGCATCCTTGTTCGTCAGCGCTGACATGGTGATCGTCTTGAATGATCCGTCCGGCTTTGGGCCTTCAGCCTTCAGGGCATCTTTGCGGGACACATAATGTTGTGCGATGGCCTCCAGAACATTCTGATGGTCTCCTGTCACCAGACTGATGCTACCGTCCTGGCGCTTCATCTCGATAGCCTGTCGTACCTCCTCGGTATGAAAACGGTTCCTCACGTCATCATCACGATCCGCGTCTGTCTCTGCTGCAACTGCTTTGCCTTTCGTCTCAAGTGCCTTAAGCTGATCATCGCTTGGTTCTTCTCCACGAAAAAGAGCGGCGATATCACGATTACGCTTCGTTTTCTGGCGTACTGTTGACAGAAGCTCAGCCTGATCATTCGGCTCCAGCACTCTCTTGATTATTTCAAGGGCATCACCAGCCTCGATAGCCTGAGCCTGCTCTCTGTCACCCATCATACGCAGGGTCAGTCCCGTATCACGCTGCAGCTCAAGCAGTCGTAGCATCTGACGCGGCGCCACTTGCCCGACTTCGTCAAGAGCTATGACGGTATGCTCATCCAACGTGAGGTCGCCCCGATCAATACGGGCCAAAAATGGAGAAAGCGCATAGGTTTCATCAATACCAGCATCTTTCATGGCATCGGCCTGGCGCCACGCATTGGCCACACCAATGATGCGCCGTCCTGATGGGTTGGCCTCGGTATCATTGCGCCATGCGTCCACAAGAGGCTTGAGAAGTGTGGTCTTGCCGGCACCAGCCACCCCCGTAAGCATCGCTATCCTGCCGCTCTGCCCCAAGGTATGAACGGCTTTACGCTGAGCCTGCCCATGCTCCGATGTAAAATCCAGACCTGAGCGGGCAATCGCATCCTCAATGGCTTCTTTTCCGAGAGCCCCGCTCCGATCGGATGCAGCACGAGCAATATGAATGGCGAGATCTTCTTCCAGTCTGATTTGCTCAGTATGTGTGACCCTCTCACGCTCTCCTTTCATCTCAATAATGAGTTGCACCTTCTGACCGCGCACCTCGATGCCCCGTTTTTCTGTCAACTCGACCACGGCATCTATGTCAGATATTCCGCCCTCAATACCCGTTGCAATCAAACCTCGTGCAGCATAAGTCCGCAGTTTCTGGTGATCGATGACAGCGGCTGTTTCAAACTCCTGACCAAGATGCCTGGCAACGAAACGCCACGCCTGATCAAGCCGCTGATGGCGATCCAGGCCGGTATCAATCTCCGGCCCCATAAGGCTTTGATCTACCCAACCCAACTCCTTAGCCTGACGCTTCCAAATATCGTGGTCGTCAGCGTCCAGATCCTTACCCAATCGGGCGGCCAATCCCGCCATTGAAAGCATTTTCTGCTTTCGTTCGATTGACAATGCCTCCCACTCCAGACCTTGTTCCGAAGCGTAGGACTGAGCAGCTTTCAGGACGTTGCGGCGACCTTTGCTGAAAAAATCTGAAATCTCCTGTGGCACGGCAGAAACAACGGTTGCCTGTTCATTGGCGTCATACGTCTGGGCAATGCCAATTTTACGCAATTCCTGAGCAAGGATGGCCTGAAAGTAAGCGCCAAACTCGTGAACACGCGATCGAAGCTGTTTTGTATCCAAAGACCCGACATGACCATCATCTGTGACAACCATGTTAAACATCGTGTTGTGAAAATGGGCATGAGGATCTCCACCAGTCGGCGTATCAATCAGGTAGGTCTGGTTGCTCTCCGGATCTAACGCCTCGACTGTTGGCCGCGCTGTCGTGTGGCGGTATGTTACCCATGCAACATGCCCTTCTTCAGCACCGTCCTTCCCGCCCCGTCCGCGTCTGGCCAGTCCCAGTTCACGGGCCACATACCGCATAGTCTCATCGTTAGCGACCTGCATTGCATGCCAGATAGCGGCGCGCTCTGCGTCAGTTTCGGCAAACTCTGCCGCCAGTGTGACGGATTTATGAGGGGCCAGTGTCAGATCATAGGCGCTGATTTTGCGCTGGTGTGCTGACCATTCCTCGCCGTTGTCAGCCCGTTTGGCTTCATAGAGACGGGAAAGCTGCTCTCGGGTGGGAGGTTTGAACCGGTCGATGCCTAACGCCTCAGCAGCCCGCCACGGCATATCTGGACGCCAGGACGCACGACCATCACGACCGGTATAATAATTTGTCAAACGTGCGCCGTCGCTATCAGGCGTCTTTGTCGGATCCAGACGGCAGTCACTCTCCGGATCAGGAATATCCTGTAGGTAATAATTAGAGATGATCTGTCCTCTGCAGGCCGCAGAGATTTTCCGGAAGGTCATCATTCCTCTGCACCTTCCTCTCCCGCTGTATCCGGGTGAGAACGTGGCGTACGTCCTTCAAGAAGATCCAGCGATGCGCCAGTGGTATGGTCAATGCGGCGAAGAACCGGTCTTTGGTCGGCTATGAGGGTGACAATGCGCGCCAGCAGATCATCCAGCGAGGGACCCTCGCGTTCTTCTGGGGTCAGCAGTTCGAGTATGAGTGTCTGGCGTTGATGCAGAGCACGCAGTGATTCATGGATCGCATCAAACTGCTCATCTACGTGAGCACGCCATTCTGCCGCTGTTGGTTCTGGTAATTTTGTCATCACATTCTATCCTGCGAGCCCTAAATGATGCTTCAGGATCAGGAATGATGATGCGACGAAAAAGGGGCGAGCGGAGAAAGAAAGAGGACTTTCTCAATGAAGAGAAAGCCCTCTCACGTCTCATTTCACAAAAGACCGTTAAGCTGAACGCTTCTGCACATCAGACACGGCTTGATCTGACAGCAGATATGGACCCGCAGCACGGATTGTCAGGGAGAGGATTCCCATTTTCCCGTGTGACAGATGATCCCCTAAAGGCAGTTCGGCATTGCCATTTGTCCATGCACAATCTGTCCAATCTGTCCAATCGGTCTCATGCCAACCTTCCGGTTTTTCGGCCTGAAGGTGAGAGGTGATATCAAACTGTCTCTTGGCGCACAACAGGCGAACATCAGCAACAGCAACCCCCATATGGCGTCGATCATCCACAAACGGACCAATCACATCAGATGGACGGCTGGCGCGTGAAATAATCCGCACAGACTGCGTATCAGGCGGCAGCATGAAGCTATACTGGTGCGCCGTCTTACGCATCGGTCGCACAGTAGCTCCTGTATCCGTGACCAGATGCAGATCTGGATCATCCGTGAGTTCCATCGTTTCTGACGGAATTTGGATACCAACCACACTGTTTTCACGCCATTCCAAAGCCCGGAACAGAGGTTCTACAAAGGAACGCGCAACACCCAGTGGAGCACCTGCATCGTCTGCCCAGCTTTTGACTGCACCACGCAGCGTAGCAACCTTGCCTTCCTGACGGAAAGAAGAGCGGTTCCCGGTATCCAGATAGCTTTCGGTCAGCATGCCATCGGCAGTAATGATGGAATGCTGCTCGGTTTCGATATGGTAGTAATCGTAAGAGGTGATGGATTTGTCGTAGAAAATGGACATGCCATTGACCAGCATACGCACAGGCACAAAACAGTCTTTGAAGAACAGGCAATGTTCAGCGGTAATCAGCATGTCCTTATAAGGCACACCATCGGCAATCGCGTCTTTGAGGATACGAACAGGCCAACCTGCTTCATCGTCATGTAGTTCTGGACGAACAGTAGCACGCGCCTTGCCGACCCACACAACCGGTCGCACAATGTCTGCATTATTCCGCCAATCAAAAGCAATAACCTCGTCACCGATGCGAACATCTTCAACAGCGACTTCACCCGTGGTAGTACGAATCATACTACCCGTTAGGAAACAGGTAATAATACCACCTTTTCCATCATCTTGTGTGAATTCCTTCGTAAAATACCCAAAACCATTATCTGTTCCGGTGTTTTTAATATCAAATGGGTCTCCATTAAGCACCATAACACGACCGACATTGACTATCCCACCAACGCTAAGGCCCGGACCAATCGTCGTTGTATTTGTAACCGCGCTGTAACTTGCTGTTATGGACTTATCTCCAAACAATGGCTTACTAACCTGAGGAAAGTCCATGACAAAGTCTTTAGGGATTGTCGTTGTTGGCTGTCCGGCTTTATCTAGGAAAATGACTGGGACAGAAAGCAAACCAACATCAAGCCCCGTCGGCTCCATCGTGATTTGACCACCAGACGGTCCAACGTAAACTTGCTTCAAGGCCGACACACCAACTAAAGTTCCTTGAAGGTCAAGAATACCACCGTCAGTTTTCAGAGCACTAATTACGGTCGCATTTAACAGACCACCGCCAACCTTAGCAGTGGCGCCATTCTCCACTGTAATGGCATTAAGAGCGTTGACACCTGCTATTGGAGTAGAAAGATCCACAACAACGGGATCTCCAGCAGGAGTATCAGCATTTTTCGTAACAACAATAGACGACAGGCCACTTACGCCAGCCAGAGCAGATAAGTCCCCACTACTATATACAGTTGCCACACCAAGGGAGATTTTAACCAATGCTGCTGTCATTTACCTAAATCCTGATTTGCGCACAACCTGCAAGACAAGATTTTTCTGACATTATTTATTTTCATGTTGCCTTCTTTGTTTTACCTATATAAACATCAACTGTATGTTCACTGGTGCAAAAGGTCGGTTATGACATTTGCGCAAATCAGGAATTGCGCACAAAAAGATCCCGAGATAAGCATCCGTCTTTATGAATTCAGGATGGCAGCACATTGTCTCGCAAAGTTGGATATGCTCGCGTGAGCACGATCGGCCAGACGCTCGACGTACAGCTCCAATCTCTCCAAAACTATGGATGCGCCAAAATTTTCCGCGAAAAGGCAAGTGGCGCGGATTCAGAACGCATCCAGCTTCAACGCCTACTTCGTAACCTCTCTGATGGAGAGACTGTCGTCGTGACGCGAATTGATCGGTTAGCACGCAGTACCTTTGATCTTTTTGCAATCATCAAAGAGATCACACAACGAGGTGCGCAGTTTTTTTCTATCGCAGAGCCGTGGGCAGATACGACAACGAGCACTGGCCGCCTGATGCTAGCGGTTTTAGGCGGTCTGGCTGATGTGGAACGTGACCTGATTAAAACCCGCACTGCGGAAGGGCGCATACGCGCTGTCCGTTTAGGTGTAAAAATGGGGCGGCCAGCCAGGATCACAAAGCTACAGCAACAAGAAATCAAGGATTTGCGTCAAAGTGGCGCAACACTGAAAGCACTTGCGTTGAGATACGGAATCAGCACCAGCACGATCTCAAGAATTGCAACAGGGACAGATAGTCACCGCAGCCGTAAACGCCCTAAAAAGGAAAATTGATACTTAAGCTCTCTCATCTATGCCACTACTCATGATCTCACAATGTAACCCCGCTTGAGCTTTTGACGTAATAGACGGGCCAGTTGATTAGCCGCAGCTCCTGCATCAGGAAAAAGATCAAGCCTTACTTTTCCGGGAGTTCCTATTCTTCCCCATCGTCGAATGAGTGCTGCGCCACCGAATAGATCTGGTTGGATTGAGAGATCATAATAGCGCCATGTGTTACGCGGCGGATAGACGCGCACCAGAGAAACGGCATCCCGGAAAAGAGCAAGTTGCAGAAAAGCTCCATCCTGCACTGAGAAATCATTCCGCCGCACTTCAAGGCAATCAGTAAACCCTCATTGACCTGTCAGAGCATCCTTGACAGCTTTTGCTGGTGTATAGGCCAGTTTACGAGATGCGGGGATCACCAGATCCGCACCAGTTTGTGGATTGCGTCCTTTGCGCTCAGCCATCTGACGGACGACAAATTTGCCAAACCCTGAGATGGAGGGTTCTAAAAACCCCCTGGTTTTGAGGTCTTCTGTATGATTCTATTTCTTCTGCGTTGATTGAGGGAATGGCGATATGAAGCAGTCTGGTTTCTTTGATGTTGAAGAGCGTCTTGCCCGGCTGAGTGGGCTTGGCGATCAGCTCGAAGCGTTTTCCCGGACTGTGGATTTTGAAGCGTTCCGTCCTGATCTGGACAAGGCCCTGGCGTATTCCGATGGAAGCAAGGGCGGACGACCGCCATTTGATCCTGTGCTGATGTTCAAGATCCTGGTGATCCAGACGCTCAACAATTTGTCTGATGAGCGGACGGAATATCTGATCAACGATCGCCTCTCCTTTATGCGTTTCCTTGGGCTGGGACTTTCAGATCGGGTGCCGGATGCCAAAACGGTCTGGCTGTTTCGCGAGCGTCTGACCCAGGCGGGTGCGATCGATGGGCTGTTCATCCGCTTTGATGCGACCCTGCGTAACGCCGGGTATTTGCCGATGTCAGGCCAGATCCTGGATGCCACGCTGGTAGCGGCTCCGAAGCAGCGGAACACCAATGCAGAGAAAGCGGATCTGCGAGCAGGCCGTATTCCTGAAGACTGGCAGGACAAACCCGCAAAGCTGTCGCACAAGGATCGTCATGCGCGCTGGACACTGAAGTTCACGAAGGCGAAGCGGCAGGATGATGGAACCATGCCATCCAGCGATCTCGCCATCCCGTTCTTTGGCTATAAATCGCATGTTTCCATCGATCGGAAATACCGGTTCATCCGCAAATGGAAAACAACGCATGCCGCTGCCAGTGATGGCGCGCGATTGAGAGAGGGGCTTCTGGATAAAACCAATACGGCCTCAAGTGTCTGGGCCGACACGGCCTATCGCTCAAAAGACAACGAAGACTTCATGGAAAAGCAGGGCTTTGTCTCCAAGGTTCATCGCAAAAAGCCGCATCTCAAGCCTATGCCCCGGCATATCCAGAAATCAAATGCTGGAAAGTCGGTCATCCGCTCGCGTGTCGAGCATGTCTTTGCCGATCAGAAGTCACAGACGGGGCTGTTTATCCGGACTGTCGGTATCAGTCGAGCCACCATGAGGATCGGGCTCGCCAATATCGTCTACAATATGCGCCGCCTCCTCTTCCTCGAAAGATTGAACGCGAGCGCATAGCCATCCAGCGAGAGACAACTCCCAATCTGCTCAAAACGCAGACTGGACGCCATCGCAAAAACCGTCAATCAAATCGCCAAAACCCAGAAATTACCGGCCAAGCACATCAATCAAGGGTTCTTCGATCCCTCCAGATGGTCGTTTCGTCACCTTTCGTAGCGGCTTCAGTAATTGCTGCAAATACTGTTTCCAAGGCTGCTTTGGCATCTTTTTTTGAAATATCCGTGACAGCAACAATACGTTCAATCAAGTCCTGGTTATTCATTTAACGTTCCAACATGATCCATTAGGGAATGGAAGGTTAATAGATTTTACACCACAACCACAAGGGTTTACCTTCCACTCCCTCAATGATGGAACTTATGACCCGGCTGGTGATACAGCGGAAACCGGCTCAAAGTAGGGGCCAGTGCCAAGTTTATCATCCAGCAACCGCATAACCGTGGATAGACGGCACATATACTGGCGCATTTGATCCGACCGCTCACTATTTTGCCCGAGAGCGAACCAACTGATTTGCACGAGCTTCACCAGATGAATGAGTTCCAGAATATCCAGATCATAAGACCACGGACGTTTTGCTTCGCTTAACGCTCTTTCGACTGAGAATTTTCCGTTCATTCGGGTCACCAGATGGCGGGTTGATTGATAGATATCACCCTCTTTCAGCTCCGCCAGAAGGCGCAAATCAGCCTCGCTGATATCGGGCTTGGCGGAGCCACTGTCGGTCTGCGTACCTGCATTCGGCCGGTATTCTCCCGTGCGACGGATCTGCGGCAATACCTCATCTGTCACCCATCGCCGAAACCTTTTAGCTACGGGCTTTCGGGAAGCAAACGTAAGGTGATAGAGCCCACTCTCGCTCACAGCCACAACTCTCTGCGGACCGCCATCGGTCGAAATTTCAACCAGACGTTTTTCATGATCATCGAGCTTCTCCAACGCATTCCGATGGCGTTGAATCTCCAGCACGTCGCAGACTGCCCGGCCCAGTAGCCAGAGTTGATTATCACACTCGATCCATTCGAGTTCCTGCCCTTCGAAAGTCATTGCTCCGCTTGATTCCAGGGTCATCTCTTACTCCTCTCGGAAATTCGTTACCCCGACAGCATGACGTTACATCATGCGACGAAATACGGAATTCTCGGACTGGCCCCAAAATCAAAGGGAGCCCTCACTAATGTCTTATTTACCCGCTTGCCCAATCCTGGCGGCGTAGCCGCCGCACTGAGGGTGCAATGGTGTATGAAGAGCCTGAAAAGTGTGTGGTCAATGTGTGGTCAATGTGTGGTCAATGTGAGGGCAGATCAATGGTCAGTGCAAGGTCAATATTAGGTCTAAGTGTGGGCTTTCCCTTGTGATGAGCTTTCTCGTCGCATCATCGCGGGCAATTCTCTCCAACAAAAAGGAGAGCATCATGTCAAAAGGTATAGAGAAGCTACGAGCCCGGACGACAAAACAACATGCATCCTGTCGGGCTGGTAAACTCTACCGATGGTTATTCGAGCACCACGAAACAATCCGACAAGCAAGAGATGACAACATTGGTTGGGAGGAAATAGCTGAGGCTGCCAGAGCTGACGGGATCACAATCGTATCGGATCGACCTGGACGAAAACTGATTCAATGGAAATGGAAACGTGTCTGTTTGGCGCTTGGCAAGCTTACTTCATCTAAGAGCGATAATGACGTAAGTGACCGAGATGCTGGGAGGCCTATTATGCCCAGCCGCTTGCCCGCCGACTGGACGCCAGAGTTTGTTGATATTCCACAACCTGCCCCGCCATCTGTTCAGCCAGTGCCTCAAAGCTCCTCTCTGACCCTTAAAACCGAGACGGTTCCTGCAGGCGCCCCCATGACGATGGAGCAAAAAATAGACAAAGCTCGTTTTACGCTGGGCCAGGCCAAGTTCGACCTCACGTTGGCCAAGGAACAGATCAGGCGAAATGACAGTCAGGGCGCGCCGATGCTGATCAAGGAAGTAGAGGCAAAACTCCCTGAACTAAGAGAGATCATCAAGCAAAGGCGCACCATCTATGATCGTCTGCTCGCAGGCGAGGATGTTCCTGAGGAAGAATTGGAATTCAAATCACCTCGCGAGAGAGAGGAAGATCAGTATTCGGACTGAAGAGGCTTTTTCATTTTTTTCTGGAGAAATCCTATCTGGTCGCATGATGACACGGTGAAATCCTTCTGAACGGCACCCTCATGATTGCGCGGTGCCGCACCAGAAAAGGATGATTCAATGACTGCAACCAGAACGGATCCAGCGAAGACCCAACCTGCCAAGCCAGCCCGCACCAAACCCCCTGTGCTCCTGACAGCAGTCGGTCGGCAACGCACGAGCAAGACCGTTTTCCTCAATGCCCTGACTGAGACAGTCATGCGTCAAGGTGGTGATGTAGAAGTCTGGAATACAGACCTCCTGAATGTCTCCCACTCCATCGCGCACTTCCACCCCAATACAAGGAAACCCGCTACGGGCAATCTCAAGGAGCAGAAATCCTGGCTGGAACAGCAGATCGAAGGCATGGTGAAACGCCAGAAAGACGTGATACTGGATATCGGCGGCGGCTGGACTGCCTTCCACGAAATCATCAATAGCACCCCTCTTGTGCCGCAACTGGCCAAGCTTGGGATCAAGGTTGTCGTGGTATATATGCTCGGCACGGAACTGGCCGATGCTGACTACCTGCAGGATCTGCAAGAGAAACGGCGCTTCCTGCCCGGCCACAGCATCATCGTGATGAACCGTGGCTTGCTGCCGCTTGGTTACTCAAACAACAGCCATTTCGACAAAATCCGTCAGACACCGGCCGTCATGAACGCCACGGTAGATGCGTCAGATGACAATGGTGGAATTTACTTCTTGCCGGAACTGGACGGTATGGACGAAATCACGGATCGTCGGATGTCTTACGCAGACTTCATTGATGACAAGAACGTCGAGGGCCATCCCCCCAGCGGTCTTTTTGACCGGATGCGCGCAGAAGTCTGGTTTCACCGCTCTTTCCCCGAGTTTCTTGCACAGATTGACCCTAGCCTCCTTCCCGACATGCCCAAAGGTCTGCCTGTCCCGAAAGACTTTGAGTAGCCATGAGTCAGAAAAACGACAGACAGCCGGACAATCCACCCACTCCCGCGCAGGCGATTGAGGAGCTGAAGCATGCGCTTCAGCACTTCACTGTCAGGCCGGATACTGCGAACGGGCGTTTCTTCCTGGCGATACTGGCCGTGCTGGAAGCACAAAACCGCACGCTTGAAGCTATGCCCAGATGCCTCGATGAGGCCCTCGTCTTGGTTAAGGCAGAACGTCGCTCAATCGAGCTTACATTGCAGGACGGTGTGGATGCAGCGAAGGCGCTGAGCCAGATCAACGAACGGATGGTTGAGCAACGTGTTCTGGATGTTATCAGCAAGGTCTTCCAGTCGTTGAAACCTGAGATCGGGCGGCGGGCAAAACTGATTGCCGACCGGTATCAATGGCGCTCCACTGGGATCATCATCTTCTGGGGGATGGTTCTTGTTCTCATCGGTTTCGTGCTGGGGCGTCTTCCATGAAAGTGTGACCATAATGGACACACTTTCCCTGCCCGCTCTTTTTTTAAACTCGTCGCATCATGAAGAGGAAAAATCACCGCATCGCAACCAAAGGAGATGCTCGTGAAAAAGAGACGAACCGCGTGGAAGGTCTGGCCTGTGCTTGCCTCTTCCTTCTTGGTTTATCCTGCATTGGCGCAAACCGTCAATGTCCCGGCAGGTCTGCCGCCAACGGTCAATGCAACCTATCAGGAAGTTGGGATGGGCGGCTGGACACCACCGACATCCACCACAACACGGCAGATTAGTGGAAGTGGGTCCGTAGTCTCTACAACCACAACAAACGGCAGCAGTACGGATGCTCTGCAATCGATGTATTCCCAGTCATGGGGATATGCCGCGGCCCAAAATGCCAGCGCCCTAGGGGTAACTCCAGATGCTCTGGCGGCAACGTGCGTTGTAGAGTCAGGATGTCGCAACGTTTATACAGCAAACGGCAATTCATCCATAACAGGTGCATTCCAAATGTCGAATGGCACCTACAATGAAGCTCTGCAAAAGGCGTTGGCCTCTAACCCTAGCCTTGCATCCAGTATCACCAACACGGGCGTTTCTGGCCAGCAAGATCCGGCCACACAGGCGGTTGCTGCGGCACAGTATCTCAAGGATGCCGCAACCACTCTGCAGAATTCTGGCGTCAGCAACCCGACTGCTCTTGATGCCAGAGGCTATTATAACTTTGGTCCGCACGCAGGAGTTCAGCTTGCACAGGCCGACGAGAACGCTTCTATGGCTTCCGTATTATCTAATATGTCGCCTGACCAACTTTCTAAAAACGGCATTTCACCGGGGGAGACAGTCGGACAATGGAAATCTAATGTTGCTTCCAAAATGGGAACAGCAGCACACTCTCCAATCCTAGCTAGTTAATTGAGGATATTATGAAATTACGAAATCTACTGGCCTTGTCCTTAGCACTTGCACCTATCCCGGCTCTGGCCGCCGGCTTAACACCAGTAAAACCATTAGCTGGGTACACATGCATGATGCTGAATGAAACTGCAGCACAGTCAATGGACTTCCAACATCCGGTTTCTTTCAAATTGAATCCCTCTGACAATGAGCCCGATGTTGCGCCCGTTGGAAATCAGGTGGCTGTGAAAACTGGCAGCCGTATTGTGAATGGCTATGTCGAAACCGTTGATTTTGCCTTCCGGCCGCGATGGGTCGCACAGAAATACCTTGTGCCTTATCACGCTAAGGCAGATCCTTCGGCAACATGTGCTCCGGCCATCATGTCAAATGGACATCTCGGGTTCAAATATGCTCACTAAGTCGAGGATAATCGCTAGTGACAAGCTTGCTTAGATAAAATCCACGATCACGTAAAAACAGAAAAGCCGCCATAAGGCGGCTTTTTTTTATGGTTCAGCTGGCTGCGCTCAAACTGCACTCCTGAAAGGCCGGATCATGCAGTCGTTTACGAGGAGATGGTCGCGCTAGAAATGCTGCTTCCAGATCGAGCAACCATGCCGAGAGATCAGGAGGCAATGACGATGTCCCGGCAATGGCGCGTCGAAACTGTGTGCGATGCATATCGCATCTCTCGGCCGCGAGACGTTCCGTCCAGCCCAGCACCATGAGACACTGGAACAGTCGGCGACCGGAGAGCCGTAGAGCCGGGCGTTCGGAAGAAGAGGGGATTTCTGTCGTTTTCATAGTGTGATGTTGACGGGCCATGATGCGACCGGCCAACCTTCACTGTGTTTTATCCCTGAATCAGGAAGGCCCGGAGCAACCGCTTCCAGAATGGCACCCCTTCTGCCCTCCATGTCCGCTGGAGTTGCCTGTCTGCCGCAAGGCTATCCCATAGCAAAGGCGAGACGGACAGCCTCTCTCGTCGGGTTGCCCCCTCTCTGCGTTGCCGTTTCCGCTCCTTGCGGATCATGATCGCACGGGCAAGATTCATGATACACCTCTCTCGCAAGCTGTACTGCCGCCGTAGAGCTTTTCCACGACGCCGATAACTTCTGACCCAGGCACTGTGACGGTCCAGTACGTTCCATTCCTGCCGACCTTACTCACGTTGCACTCATCAATCATCCAATGATTTTCCATGGCTGTCGCGGGTGTCACGAAGATGGCGCGTCCGGCAGACAATTCCGTCTCCGGATGCCCTGACAGCCACAGCACGTCTGAACTGTCTTCGTGCTTCGGATCGTGAGGCTCAATCCCGGAAACCCTGGCGCCCAGTAAAGCCACTATTTTCAAGGATACGTGATAGCACCCTTCCAAGGACTTCGCATAACCCTCTGGTTTTTGCTCGACCGTGATGGTCAGGGGCAAAGAGGGATCGAAATTTTTTTCTCTCCGGACTGCGTTCATGAGACTGCCGAATTGTGCTTCAGCCTCATCATCCGCCACAGTCATGGAGACAATCGTCTCTGGCTGATAAACCTCTCTCGGCACCTGACGCTCCTGTGTCTGTAAAACCGTCATCTTTTCAGACAGTCTGGTGAAATCTTCTTGTTATGCTGACCTTGGGTTTCTTCTGGGGCAAAAGACAGTCACGTCCCATCCTCCAGCCAGTTTTCAACCTTCAAGCCTCGGATGCGCATAAACTCACGTGTGTTGTTCGTCACCAGGGTCGCCTTGAGGGTGTAGGCGTGAGCCGCGATGAGCAGATCATTCATGCCGATCGTCTGCCCTGCGGCTTCGAGTTCGGCGCGGATGCCACCGTATTCACAGTCGGCAGGAATATCGAGAGGCAGCACGGGGACAAACGCCAGCACGCTTTCAACCCGGTTTAACAGCTTTGCAGAGCCTTTTTTAGCACATCCATATCGTAACTCAGCGGCCACAATAATGCTGGTACAAAGGTCGCCGGGATCGATACGTTCGATGCGACGCGCGCACGGGCCGGAAGGATTTCGGACAAGATCACTGATGATATTGGTATCAAGGAGATAGGCGCTCACAGAATATCTTCCGGTCTGGCGGCTACGTCCTGAATATCGGGAAAATCGTCTTCTGGGGCCAGCTGCGGTTCTTCGCGCCATGCCATGAGAAGCTCCTTCAGAGTGGAAGGGGTTTTCACAGGCTCCAGAACGAGCTTGTCACCGTCACGGCGGATCAGCACCCGGTCTCCTGGCATTTGAAATTCAACCGGAATCCGCACTGCCTGACTGCGGTTGTTCCAGAACAGTTTTACTTCGCGTGGTCGGGGAGTCACTTTAGGAACTGGCATAAGAACCTCCTGTGCGTATATCCCTTATTGTATATGCCAGACACTCAGCCTTCAAGCCTTTTGGTTGCCTTCAGAGGTGGCCAACGACCATGCCATCCTGCCCCCGCAAGTAGTGCACCATATATTCCGCTCCTGCGAGTGAGAGGGGCTCAGCAAGGCCCTGCAACCCTTCCACAAGAGCCTCGTGTCGGCGTGCAGCGATAAAGGCCAGCGCACTGCCTCTTGAAAATGGCCTGAAGGACTCATCACCACGCAACTGGAACCGGAGTGGAACAAGGTCTGCCAGCCCGCGTGCAACATCATGAGGCGTTGGATCCTGCTCTGGTACCAAAGACCGAAGCAGCGCAGAGGCTTGCCTGTCTTCCTGAATGGCCAGCAGCAGCCCTTCAAACCGCCTGACTGTGGAAAGTGTGACAAAGGAAGGTGTGGGCATTCCATTCACGATATGGAATGCCGTGCGCCCCAGCTCCTGAACAAGCTGTCTCATACCGCCATTCTCCTGCGGATCATGCCAATGCGATCGAGAACCCGCGCATCACGGGAAGCGACTGCGGCCATCCTTGCCTGCTCTGCTTCCTCTTCGATTTCTGCCATGATCTCCTGATTGAGTGCTATTCTGGCAGCCTCTTGGTCTTCACTGTCCCAGTAGTCTTCCTCCACATCATCGCACCCTGCCGGGCAGCAGCCGTACTCAATGCCGTGACAGCAGAACCCCTCAAGGTGCCCCTCATCGGCGTCTGGGGCATAGTTCCCTTTCTGTCTGGCATAGTCCTGCAGGGCTGCGGCCTGATCGGGAGCGAGCCGAGAGGCAGTCTGATCAATCTCTCTTGTCAGTTTCTGAACATAGAGTTCATAAGAGCAGCCACAGCCCTTGCTGGCTGCGGAATTGGCTGTTTCGTACAGTTCTGCGACAGTTGACATAGGGGTTACTCCGGCTGGACTGGCCGGGGCACCTCCCCGGCCTTAGAGAAAAAAAACTGGCACTCAGAACGGGATCTCGTCATCGAGACCAGCGTTTGACTGCGGCGCATCCCATCCACCGGCCTGACCGCCGTTATTGCGGGTGCCAGAGTTCCGTGGGGCGTTGCTGTATCCGCCACTCTGTTCACCCTCCTCAGTGTGCCGCGTATCCAGAATGGTCAGCTCGCCCCCAAAACGAGGCAGCACAATTTCAGTTGTGTAGTTGTCCTTGCCGTCCTGTCCCTGCCATTTCCGGGTCTGGAGTGAGCCTTCGAGATAGACCTTGCGGCCCTTGCGCAGGAAACGTTCCGCCACATCTGCCAGACGTTCATTGAACACGACGATCTTGTGCCATTCAGTGCGCTCACGCCGTTCGCCAGACTGGCGGTCGTTCCAGGTATCGGACGTGGCCAGAGAGAAAGAAACAATCTTCTGCCCGGACTGGGAGTGACGCACTTCGGGGTCTTTGCCGAGGTTGCCGACAAGAATAACTTTATTAACGGAACCTGCCACAACACTTCTCCTACCCTGCTATACTTCCGATGAAACCGGCTTTACTGGCCGTTGGCGGTGTTTCTTCTTCCGCCTACAAGTAAAAGATAGTACGGATACTGAAATAATGCAAGAAAAAACGACAGAAAAGCGCAAGAAAATATAAGTTTTTTCAAGACAACCCCAAATACACAAACCTTTCATTCCCGCCTGCCCTTTATTTACTTACTAATACATAAGTAAATAGCAAGTATAGGAAAGAACGGCGGTGAGCATTAGCACGAAAGTGGCGAGACCCCGTTTAGGGGGCTCGACATCTCTTAGCGGCTATGCCGCTTAGAGATGCTGGGCGAACGCACCCTGAGAGGGGCGCCCCGGACACTGCAGAGGACCACCCGGAAAAGCTGAAACGGTCAGAAAGAAAGGAAGCAACCCGACAGGAAATCCAAGGCCATGCCGGTCGAGACCAGAACGATTCAGGCTTACAGCCAAAAGAGTGAGAGGATCCAGAACGCCCTCCCCCGCACCCAGCCTCATATGAGGAGGAAAAAGGGTGCAGTGATCCCCTTCATGAGCAGATGCAATCGGAGCTAACGGGGAACCTGAAGCGTCAGAGCGTGAGAACAGTCCAAGAGCTGCCGGGGCGCAGCCCCGGCCGTTCATAGTTGGCCAGCTCTGCTGGCCGCCTTTTCCCCGCGCTGGTACGAGGCGCAAGAGAAAGGCGGCACTGAGGCCGCCTTGTTGTCAGGAATGATGGGACGCCTGAGCGTCGAGCCTGTCGCGCAATTTGTTAAGGCGGCGCAGGATTGGGCCGAGAGCGATGCCAAAGGCGAGAGTTCCAAAGGCAAAGATGCCGTAAACCACCACCATGTTAACCGTAAAATTATCCATGATCGGTTTTCTCCTCGTCTGGAGGATATGGGATATAGGCCAGAATAAGCAAGGAAATACCTTCCATGAACAAAGAACCGCAACCCGCCACAATCATATGATTCAGACTGACGGGAACGGTTGCTGTCAGCAAGGGGGTTATAATTCCGATGCCTGCGATACTGAGTGCGCTTGTTTGTAGTGCCCCAGCAAGGGCCTTGAGCCGATCCTCCTGAGATTTCCGGGTCTGCCTTGGGGGCAGAATAGCCCTGAGAAAGCGGCGCTCCCGGTCTGTAATCTGGTTCGTGTTCATCCAATACTCATCCGGTGTGAAGGAAAAGAACCGGGCGGCGAAGCCGCCCGGCCGCTGTATCAGAAGCCCAGAGCGTCTGCCTGTGCATCGGCGATCTGACGATCAAGAGAGCGGGCGGAATTGCGGCTGTAGGGCTTCCATTCAGAACCAAAGTATTCGGCGTAAGCCTTGGCGGCACCTTCTGCAAGGGCTGACAGGCCATAGGCTTTCATGCCGAGTTGTGCGGCAAATTCGCGGGCGAAGGCGGCGCGGTTGGCCTGCCCATCCACCCCCATACGATCTTCGTCGCGGTTGTCGTTTGTAAAGCCAGAGGACAGTTCACGGGCGGCCTGCCGCTTGGTTTCATAGAACTGGGCCTGCCCGAAAGCAGAGGCCACACGTGCGCCCACGATGCGCTGCATGTGCATTTCAAGAGCGCGGTAATTCTTTTCACCGTTTACGGTGGTTGCAAGAATGGGTTCCATGATCTTGATTTCTTCCATCACGGAATTGTAACCGGCTCCGAACACTTCATCAGTGTCCACTTCATCAATGGCGAAGGCGCGGGCAATGGCTGCGGCCTGTGCATCGGTGGGAATGAGTGCCTTGACGGCTTCAAGGGTAGCGATAGGGGCAGCAGCCTTGCGGTCAACGGCTTCCTGAAAGGAACGGGCGCGTGGTGCGTTTTTATTGGCCTTGTTGGCTTTCTTCTCTTGCGCTTCGGTATGGGCTTGAGCGATAGCGGTAGCAGCGTTTGACATGACCAATCTCCTGTCTGGCGTTAGCCCCGTTTCAGTGTTCGCATCACTGGCTCGGGGCGCTTTAATGATTGGGAGTTATTTCCCTCTCACAAGTAAAAGATAGTACAAACCGCCCCACAATTGCAAGCATAAAATGCAATAAAAACAACAAAATAAATGAATTATTTTTGTTTACTTGTCCATTAACTTCCTCTTTCTTTTCCGCATGCCCTTTATTTACTTTCACACAAACAAGTAAATGTAAGTATAGGAAAGAATGACGGTGAGCATTAGCACGAAAGTGGCGAGACCCCGTTGAGGGGGCTCGACATCTCTTGGCGGCTCGGCCGCCTAGAGATGCTGAGCGAACGCACCCCGACAGGGGCGTCCCGGATCCGTATTGAGGTGGAACACGCAAGACCAGGGCAAACGGAAACAAGGAAACTGCGTCTGCCCAAACCCAACCTGATCTGGACTCTCTTCATAATTTTAAAGAAGGACTGTTTTTATCAATTCGGTCGCATCATTCCGGGTCACTCTGCCCTTCTTCCGCAGAAGAAACGCCCTCATCCGAGGCGTCTGCTTTGTAAAAAGGACAAGATACAGATGCTGACCATTCCGACATTCTGGCCTTATTTTCTTTTTCTGTTTGGTCTCCAATGGCTTATCGCGGCCATTCGTGAGCGAAACAACGCCAAGTTGCTTGGCACTCCCTTTGTGTTTTTCGATATTGCTTCGGCAGGACTGGCGACGATGATGCTGTGGCTCCGCCGCTCAACCCGCTACGCTGTTTTCCTAGCTGTTCCGGTTACGGCGCTTTGCACTGTTCTCTCGCTCGGCCTCTACCTTCTGGGCCATGAGAAAGAGGCGATCAGCGCTCTCGACGTGGCTCTGATGGCCGGGTTTGGGGGCTGGTTTCTGGATCTTATCTCTTCAATGATCGAAGAAATCTAAGCGCTGGGTTTCTTCGATTGCATAAAACATAATCTGATCTCATCGGATTCATACTGTGTGCCGGTATGGAGGCCGGCCCGTATGACCCATTTGAAGAAGGGCTGGTTTTTTCTATTCGGTCGCATCATGGCCTGACAGAAACGCAGAACGTAATTTTATTATGTGGAAGGACAACAAGATGACATCTGAAGCACACCGCAAAAGCCCCTGGGCCACACCCTGTATTATTGAGCTCACATCTGGCGAAAACCCCTTCTCTCTCTTTCCGCGAGAGCCATCCGACCATTTTACGCTCATAAGATCGAAAGCGGGCATGACCTCCTTCTGCGTCCTGACAGACCCAAGAAGTGACCCGTCTCTCACGAAGAACACCCCGCCCGAAGATAGGCAGTGAGCGGCTCATGGTTTCCCCACGCTCCACGACGAAATACAAACCCCGCCAGCCGGATCTGTTTGGATATCGCAAGCCACGCGCACCACAGCGCTATCTGGCACACATGATTGATGTTGGAGATCACGGCTGTATTTACGAACCGGGCAATACATGCGTTGCCTTGTTTTCATACGCCCGCTGTGGTTGGGAGAGTGGCTGGATTGAGCGTCAGAACAAAACACATGTTCTACGGGGCGTGGCCTGTGCGAAGTGCAACGATCAACCCCAAGGATCGTTGGCGGACTAAGACCCCACTATGCGATAGCAACAATACCTTGCCTATGATTTACGACATGTTAAATGGGTTTTTCCGCTACAGGTCAGAGATTTAGTATTGAGACGACATTCAGACAACAGAAAGACAGGCACAATGGCAGAGTCCACATCCGTTTACGAACCTGACACACAAAAGGTGGAACAGACCGTTACAATCATATCAGCCTATGTAAGCCACAACACGGTCAGCACCGAAGCCCTCCCAGATCTGATCAGATCTGTCTATGCGACACTCGATACACTCTCACCCTCCCACCCCGCTCCTAAAGCCCCTGAGAAAGCCGTAACACCCGCAGTTGATCCAGTTTCTGACGTGATACCTGAACCACCCGTTCCCGAAAAAAGCGTGTCTCAAGAACGCACACCGGCGGTACCGATCAAACGCTCGGTTTTCCCAGATTATATCGTCTGTCTTGAGGACGGTAAGAAAACCAAGATGCTGAAATCCTACATTCAGAGACATTTCAACCTGACCCCTGAGGATTACCGCGCACGCTGGGGATTGCCCCCGGAATATCCTATGGTGGCACCAAGCTACTCCGCACAGCGGGCCGCCATTGCCAAGCGCAACTCACTGGGACGACGTGGCGATGACACCAATGCCACACTCTCATCAGGTGAAACAAATATCGCGTCAAATCGTAAAGCACGTGGCCGCAAAACGAAATAAGTCTGACCATTCAATAAAAAGTCCATTTCTCGTTTTCGGTCGCATGACGATGGATGACACCTGAAGCATCGATACACAAATGGGAAACGAGACATGGATAGCGATAGTGTTAGTCTCAACGCAGTTTTAATTCTGTTGCTTTACTCTGTTGTGGTTTTTATTGTGACGAGACTTTGGTTTAGCGAACGCAGACAGTGTATACTCGCATTCTGTTTACTTACAGTCCCAGCCTTTCTGGCGGCATTGTGTGGTGGCTCGGACTCACTGTTCAGCAATGGCCCCTAACAAGGAGAACACTTCATTATGGATCCCACCGATAACACACGCACCATAACCCAAGGCGTAACTTACGGGTTTGCAGAAATAACGATTGGCTGCACCGCCATTGGCCTTGCCTGTTCTGGTCACACGACCATCGCCCAATGGATGATGATTCCTACCACAGTGGCTGGTATGTTCGCCTGGGGTTACATGATGAAAGCCGCGAAGATACGGTGAAACGCTCTCCTCCCACCTGCAAGACAGACTATGCAGGTGGGATAACTCTGACGCTAGAATGCGTAAGGTTTCCGCATCGCCAAGTCTTTCATCAGAGGCAGTTTGGACTGGTGGATGACTGAGACGCTCGCCATGTTATAAATTGGCCGACCGTCCATGTAGCCAAAGGCAAATAAAGCCGCTGCATCCTTCATTTCATGCAGGGGCCGGACAAACCAGTCGTGAGTCTCTGTTCCTCCAGGCTGCCCAAGGAGCGCTGTCAGCGTCTCAATTTTCCTCTTTCTCCACTCAGGACACTCGTCACCGAGTGTTGCAATCTGCAAAGACACCCCACAGCCCATTTTTTGCAAGAGGGTATCAGGCGTTACTGCCTCAGAGACTATCGCCCTACATTTGCGTATGTATGTCTCGGCGGCCGTTTCAGATGCCCCACTGAACCGCATGCCGCCCCCTTCACATGACGCAGCAAAAGTGACGAGCTGACGCATCACTTCCCACTCTGATCCCATTGCAATCAGTGACCAGTTTCTGACACTCCTTTGGAGGGTGCGCTGGCGGGACGCATAGGATTCATAGAGGTTGTTGTCGCCACCTAATTCGAAGAAAAGATACTGGTCACTCGAAAACCCATGATCTGGGAAGGCTGCGTTTAGAGTGTCCGCAGAAAACCTCGTGGCTGCGAGGTCATAAACAATACGATAGGACATGAGATGTCGCTTTCTTAAGAGTTATGAACTCCTTCAGGTCCGACCGGAGCGGGCTGTCGGGTCATGCGCGGCGCACAGCGCCGGCACCGCAGGCCGTCTGGCCCAGCCAGACGGACGAGGAGCCACCGCTTGATGCGAGAGACCGTTTCGGTCAGAGCGCTCCTGTCTTAGAAAGGAATATCCTGCCCCTCTTTCTGCCTAAGCGATAACCTCATCCTCATGGGCTTTGAAGCCATTTTCTTTTGAAGTTGGCACCACCTTCTATTGCGTCTGCGCTGCTTTTTTCCTGAGCGCCAATATGAGCGCAGAAGCGGTCGCAACTCGGGCCAACGGGCTGTTACATCCGCATAGGCAACTGACTGTTCAGAAGCGCAACATCCGTAGCGATCAATGCCCTGTACGATAGCAACGCGCCCTATTTCGGATGAAATCTGCACAAGGCATCCATCGTTCAGGTCGGGTTGCGAAGGGAGCCGTAAGAGAGCTTTGCTGTCAGCATTGTGCAGGGCAAGCCAGCCGCCAGCCAACGTGACAAGCCCTGAGAGAGCCATCAGATCGTAATCAGGCAGGATATGCTGTATCGCCATCTTTAAATCGGGCACGGCTTGCCAGAACCTGATCCTTTTATCGGCTAACGGCCCGCTGTAGCCTTCAGGATTCTCACACGATACGATTTCGCACATATCACACTGATAGATTTTACGTCCGCTTTTCCAATAAGCAACACTGACGTCCTCGAAACAATCAACCCATTCCACGGCTCGGATATCCAGTGCTGGATATTCTACAGAAAGAGCGTCTGCATGATGGAGAAGGGTCGAACCAGAGCCGTTATACAGTGTGACTTGTACCGTTTTTTCATCCAGAAACATGATGTCTTCGGAGTGACAGTATCCCTCAACAAGCTCTTTCACGAGCCTGTTAAGGAGCGAGGCTGGGCCAGTGAGTGTCTGGACTGATATTGTGGATATACTCATCATTGGGATCCTGTGATTTTGGTCCCAATTTCGTGGGGCACAGACAACCGATCGGGGCAATGGCGCGCCATTAAGGGCGCGGGCCGTCAGGCCGCACCATTGCGGCGAGCGTGTTGTTCTGTGCGCTCAAGGCATTATAAAAGTCTCTTTCCTGAAGAAATGAGTATTTTTCGTCGCATCAGCACACTCCAAACTGGTTCCCGATCAGTGAGGAGTTTGTAATGTCGCGAAAATCCAGTCCCCAGTCTGTTGAGAGCAAACTGTCGAACCATTCGGTCAAGACGTCCCTTGTCGAAACTGAAAGCATTGTCATTGCACCAAACGGTTCACCGCACAAAACAACTCATTATCCGCGCACCTCTGGCGATAACATGTCAAAGCATCAAAGATACTATGCTCGAAACCGCGAGTTGGTTTGTGCACGCCAGCGTGAAGCCAGGCGCCGCAAGAAAGTGTTGCGGGTATCCCAGAAAATGGGGGACATCTAATGCGGCGGCGATACGGGGCTCCCATGAGGTCTGCACGAGAAAACTCGTTCTTGAAAGCTTTCAAATCTGACATTCAGGGGCGCAAAGGTGAGACGGACGTCAGGAACATTCTTGCTGAATATGGTCTGCCCAGTCTCCATGATATTGTGTTGCCAACCCGATCAGGAAACCCAACGCAGATTGATCATGTCGCGCTGACGGCTTTTGGCATACTCGTCATTGAAACCAAGCACTTACGAGGCCGATTGAGTGGGGATGTTCGCAACGATTACTGGCGGCAAACTCTGCCGGGTGGATGGTCTGAGAAAATCTACAGTCCTGTGCGGCAAAATGCCGGCCATTGTGACGCCGTCTATATGATCGTCCGTCAAATAGATGCTCGGATTCAGACACTTAGTAGAATCGTCATGACAGGGACTGCAGAAGTTGCCCCAGAGCTTTCCTCAGTGGTGCATACAAGTGAAACGTTTGCGAAGGAACTGGAAAGCCTACGGAACAACTCTGTTTCAGAGCTGCTCCAGCATGCCTGGGATCGTCTAACTGAAGCAGCAAAACATCATGAGGGCTTGCGGAAAGGAACGACCTTATCCCCATTTGCCTGATTTGCTTCGCGATCATCTTCCCGAACAAGAATGACCTTTTCAGCCGGGCGGTTAAAATTGCGTTTCATGTAATCAATGAATTCCTCCCGGTCTTCATCGGTCAACGGAAACGCTGCCTCATAGGAATCAAAGCCATCTGTCTGGTAGCTACCACAATCAATTTCGAGCGCTTCCATGTAGTCCAGCCCGTCACATGTCGCATTGACAAAACCAAGTCTTGAGGGCTCGTACCCGTCATATCCAAGCTGTACAATCCAGCTCTCTCCGAGATAGATCACGTCTATCATGCCATCTTCTGCATTGATCGGGGGCCACGCGCCGATTTCCACGCCTTTGAACTGGCCAGGAAACATGTCGGCCAGAGCCTTCGCCAGCCGTGCTGTCTGGGGCCTCATGACGGCAAAATCATGCACAACAGGAATAGGGGCATCCTCACGCTCGGCTCGGAAATACGCTTCAACTTTTTCTTCTGGCCACGCTTTATCAATAAGCGCATCCATTTCATCTTCTGTATAACGATGCCGAGCAGGATCTTCAGGAGCTTTTGGTACGACTGGTTTTTTGGTGCGAGATGTTTTCTTGGATGGCATAACGGACCTGTGTGGTTGACTAAAAACGAGAGTTTGAATACCGTAAGATGCTTGGTCTTCTCAGTTCAAATTGCGACAGTCTGATGTGACATTATGACTCGAACGCAACACGACGTTGCCGTTCCTGTCGCCAATCAATTCACACCTGACCCATGATGCCTTCTGACCTGGCTGAGCCGGCCGAAACAAAATCATGGATGAACCTGTTTCACTACTGGCGCTGGAGCGGATTTCGTATCCAGAATTCAGCAACTGCTCCAAAGAGGCCGGGTGTTCTGCAAAGAGAGTGGGAACAGCATGTGGCGTGGTTTTGGGTGCGAACTGGCTCGTCCCGCTGCTGATCATGTTTTGCGCTGAAGCCGGTTGTGACAATGCCATCAAACCAGCAAAGGCTGCCAGTGGCAGGCTATACGTTAATTTCACAAAAATTTCCTTCATAGACAGAATTTCACCTTCGGGGGCGGCGGAGCAATTTCTCCAACCCGCCGCTTCACTTCCTGCATGAGCACGGCGGCAATTTCATGAATGAGTTCCATCATATAAGGAGCCTCAGACGGACGCGGCCCGTATGGCGTGTTCGATATCAATGTAATAAGCTGTGGGAGAATGCCGCTTTTTGTGATTTCCTTGGGTTTGCCTGTCGGGGTGATCTTTCCCTGAGCATATCCCAGGGTGCCCAGAAAACTGGCGGTAATCAATGCTCCCAGGCGCATGTCTTCGTCCCACGTCATCAGGCCTAATAAATAGGGTCTGACGATCTGTTCAGATCCACGGAACAGTCTGAAAAAGACACTGCCATCGACTATGCTGCCGTCTTCACCCAAGATATCTACACGCAAACGCCACCCGTCCCGAAATCGGGGATGCGGTACGCTGCCTTCTCCATCCTGGGCAATTTGCCTATAACGCGCTCTGACCTCTGGTGAACTTGGAGTGCGGAATGTCACGACACTGGTGGATGTCTCCTCCAGCTTCAGGTGCTCACCCTGTATTCCAGTATCTTCTCTGGTGCTTACCGCATCACAACTCGGATTGACGCCATGTTGCATAACAGTTTCGTCTCCTTATTCCCGTAAGCCCCTATCTTTGCCTCACAAGATGCGACGAAAAACTTCGTCTCACCAGATTCGTCTAAAAAAGTGAATCTGGTCGCATGATGAGAGGGAATACTCCTCCCTAAAGGAGAACCACTTATGCCTTATCCCTACTGCTCTGCCAGCCATGGCAGACCCGTCCGCACAGCAAAACTTATCCTGCCTCTCTTTGTCTTGCTTGGAAGCATGCCCGCGTTCGCGGTCGCACAAACCACGTCACCAGCCCCCAAAATAACACAGCCTACGAACACAATTCCGGAGCCTTCTCCGCTATTGCGGGGCCAGGACCTCCCTTCATCTGCTGATGAAATGGGGTTCGTACAGTTTCAGCATTGGTGCTAAACCCCGAACCGTGAAAAAAGCACCCAACCCCGTCAGGGCCCCTTATGCTGTCGGGTGCGCTGAAACGCTTTGTGATGGATAATTCCCATGCCAGTATCGACACTAAGAAAGCCACACAACGGACCGTAGAACTATTTCTAAAAGCTTTCGGAGATGCGCCTGCGTCCATTGTTGGTGGCGCGAAGGCTGGGGCGTTCCGTGACCTGCTGTTTGCTCTTCCGGCATCACTGGGCAAACGTAAAAGCAGCCTTACCCTTGAAGAAGAGGCTCAGAGAGCCAGAGAGGAAGGTCTGCCCACCCTGAGCGGGAAAAACCACATGATGCATCTCTCTGCCCTGTGTAACCAGCTACACCAGCGCGAACAGGTCACACGCAATCCGTGGACAGGCTGGAATTTTGAAAACGGACAGAAGACCTGCAGAGCATTGACGGCATCCCCTGCTTCCTTATACGCCCCCATACCGAAACCGGCTGAGTACCGAAAACAGAAGCCGGCACCCCACCCAGCCACGCCTTGTGCGCCGCGAAGCCATTACGGATGAAGGACTGAAGCACTTTCAAGATGCTTATCCGGGACAGACCATCAGCAAGAGAGACCTGTTCTACTACGTCTACGGTATCCTGCACTTTAAGGAATATCGGGAACGCTATACTGACACCCTACGCAAAGAATTACCTCGCATTCCTCGTGTAAAAACATATGAGGCTTTCAAAGCATTCAGCGATGCAGGTCGCAGACTTGGAGAAATGCATGTCAATTTTGACAATCAGCCCATCTACGATGGTGCAAAGGTTGATTATGGCAAAGGCCCTCTCACACCAGAAACTTTCCGAGTAGAAAAAATGAAATACGGTAAGGGCAAGGACAAAAGCGTCCTGCATTACAATGACCGTATCACCGTCACAGGCATCCCGCTGGAGGCCTATGATTATGTCGTAAATGGCAAACCCGCGCTGGATTGGGTTGTCGAACGCCAATGTGTCAAAACCGACAAGGCCAGTGGGATTGTCAACGATGCCAATGACTGGGCTATCGAGACCATGAATAACCCACGTTACCCGCTGGAACTGTTCCTTCGGGTGCTGACTATCAGCCTTGAAACCATGAAAATCGTAAAAACCTTGCCAGCTCTGGATATCCTGGAAAATTAACTCAACAAGAGGGTCAACGGGGGAAGCATTCCCCCTTGCCTGCGGCTGGCTCCCTTTAAAAATAAGCTATTGAGAAACTCGATATCTAACAGGTTGCTGAGCCTGACCAAAGAAACCACTCACCTCAAGATCGCCTGCATGGACACGCGCTTGCGCCAAATCAAACGTGCTCTGCATCCGCATCAGCGTCTCGGCACTAATACCAAAAGCTTTCTCAAAGCGGATAGCCATGTCTGCTGATAAGCGTGCCCGGCCATTCAGTAACGCACTGATGGACTGGCGAGAAACCCCAAAATGCTCGGCGACAGCATTCACACGGATGTTATGGGGTTCCAGTAGTTCTGTTTTTATCCAGTCCCCTACATGAACCGCCAGAGAGGGGTGCATTTTAAGAGCCATGATAATCCTCCAATGTCATATCCAGAAGAGCACCTGTTTCGCTCACTCTGAATGTCAGACGCCAGTTTTTCGTAACGGTCATTGACCATGTTCCTGCCCGGTCGCCAGTTAGCGGATGCAGCCCATAATTGGGTGGGACAGACAACTCTTCCAAAGACCCGGCAGCATCAATAAAGGCCAGCATTTTTCGCAAACGACTGATGTCTCCGACCAGTCCTTTTGCATTCCCAGTTTCAAAGAAACGCCGGAGCCCTTTATGAGCGATACTGTCTATCTCCATGTGTGTAATGTATGACTTTACATGAAATACGTCAAGCAGTGCTTTACGTTTAAAAATATCTATAGTCCTTCGTTAACCACCTTGACTGCCCCACGGGTTTGCTCCAAAAGTAGAATTGCAGTCACTATACGAAGGATGATTTCGTCTGAAATTATCTTTGCTATCTCAATTGGTTGTCTTATTGGTTGCGACCAAAGAAAGCGGGTTCGAGTCCCGCAGTTCGCACCACTAACCTCTTGAAATATAACAGTAAAATGAGAATTTGGCGGGTCTGCGGGATTTTCCCGTTTGTCTTCCCAGACTGGGAAACGCAGATGCTCCGCCTTATCGGGTCTCACTACCACTTCCGCCGGGCCGTGCCCGTTGCCGTTCAGGCCCGACTGGGCCGAACCGAAATTTCTCTCTCTTGGCAGACTCAGAGTAAGCTGGTGGCCCGTGAACGGGCAGCAGCCCTTTACGCCCGAACCGGCGCACTTTTTGAGAAGGCAAAGACGATGGAGACTGACCTGTCACGCGAGGACCTGATTGCCCTGCTAATCGAACAGGGCAAAATTATAGCGGAACAGGAAGAACTCCTCACCCTTGCCGATGATGCCTTCCGGGCTGAAAAACGCGCCCTGCAAGCCGATCACGCCATGACCCTGATGGATCAGGTGCAGAAGGAAGGCGCTTTCATCTCTTTTGCCACAGAGTCACTCAAGGCACTGGAAGCACGGCTTCAAAGCATGATGCAGAAAGTCTTTACAGACAGCGCCGTGAGCAAAAAAGAAAAGGATATGCTGCGCGAGCAGATCAAAAGCCTCTCCACCCTGATTGTCGATCTGGGCAAACATCGCCCTGCTGGTTTGACTGAGGCAGCCGCAGGAAGCCCGGTTGAGGATGAACAGCCCAAAACCCGCAAGCCGACCTCTCCGCCTCTTTCCACGATGGCTGAAAAATTTGTCTTTACTGACAAGGACAAGAGCGAGGACACCAAGAAAGCCACACGCAAAACCGTGGACCTCTTTATTGAAGCCTTTGGCGACATGCCGGTGAAGCAGATCACGGGCACGGTTGCAGGTGAATTTTTCGACCTGCTCTCTGATCTTCCTGCCACTCATGGCAAAGGAAGAACCGGCCTTCCCATCCGTGAAGCCGTTGCTCAGGCCCACGAGCGAGGGCAGGAAACAGTCAGCGGGAAGACGGTGAAAAACCATTTCTCCCGTCTGTCCGCTCTATGGATGCATCTTGTGCAACGAGAAATGGCAGACCGGAATCCGTGGGCTGGTTGGGACTTCAACATCACAAAAAAGATCGTACGGCGAGGCTGGACAGATGATGAACTGACACTGCTTGCTCACACACCATGGAATGGCACATCGGTTTCCCGAACCACATGGGCGGGGATCATCAGCGTTGGCATGTTCACGGGAATGCGGTTGGGCGAAATCTGCAATCTGAGACGTCAGGACATAGAAGTTATCGAAGGCATTCCGTGCTTTCATGTTCGTCCTCACCTGGAAGATGACTGGTCACCAAAGACGTCCGCAGGCACACGGATCATCCCCATTCACTCGCACCTGCTCACCATGGATGGACTCGACCTGCTCAGAGATACCGGGGAGCACTACCTGTTCCCTGACCTCACGGTTTCATCGACAGGTGAGCGTGGAGACAATTTTGCTCGAGCTTTTTCGAAGCACAAAAAGCGCATTGGCATCCCGGAAGATGTGACGTTCCATTCCTTCCGCCATACCGTCAGTACGAAACTCAGGAACCAAGAAGCGCACATTAGAGAATTATGGATTGATACTGTTTTAGGGCATGAAGCATCCCACAAATCACAGGGCACGATGAACTACACGAGCGGGATTGAGGTCGCCAATTTGAAACAAGTCATTGAAGCCCTTCACTGCCCAGCAGAGTGCATCATGCCCTTCTGACAAGCTCATAATGGCGATCTCGTTTGCATGAAAAGAAAGTTCGGAAATCGGGTATCTCAATAGGTTATCTTTAAGAGGAGTTAAGAGGAGCCAGCAGTGCTGAATGGCTACCCATTCAGCATCTGGCAAGGGGGAATACTTCCCCCGTTGACCCCCTTTAAGGAGAACCTTGTTATGCCGATTGTCCGCACTTCTCGTCTCTCTGTGAGAGCCAGCCCCGCCGAACTGAACCGCTGGAATAGCGTTGCCCGCCACCTCGGCCACGCCACCACCGCTCATTGGATCAGGGCTCTCCTGACGACCTCTGAACTGGCTGGTGACAATGGCCAGCAGGTCAGCGCAGAACTTTACAGCCTGCGTCATGCCCTCTCACGTATTGGCAACAATCTGAATCAACTGGCCCACTCTGCTCATTGTGGTGACCATATCCACTGCGGGGAAACACTCACCGAACTTGAGGACAGGCTGCATCAAATTGATGGGCTTCTGGCACAATCACGAAGCCGCCCCCCCCGGCGCAGGTGCGTCCGGTCTGCCAGGACGCTTCATTGAAAACTATCCGGGTCATGAGCCATGATTATTCAGGAGAGCCGGATCAGGACAAAAAGCGGTGCCGATGCCATTGCCCGACATGTTCTCCATGGCCCAAAAAATGAAACCATAAGGATCATGGCCGGGTCAGATTGGTTGCTTCACGATGCCATGCGGGAAGCCAGACGCGAAAAACTGACTTATGGTCTGCGTCACATCGCGTTCAATCCCGATGAACCCATGACAGACGTCCAACTGGCAGAGTTTGCCAGACGGATATGTCTCGAATTCCATGCAGACCCTGAGCACATAACACTGGTCATCCATCAAAAGGACGGCAGCACTCATGGGCACCTTCTCCTCCCTGAATGGCAGCAGGACCATATTTTAGACAGTCGCTTTAGCTGGATACGATTAGAAAAACTTGCACGGCTGGAAGAAATCAGATTGGGTCATGCTCTTGTCGCCGGACGCCATGACCGCTCGATTGCTAAAGCTTTACGTCAGGACGGCAAAGTCCATGAAGCAGAATTGATCGCGGCCCTTGTACCAGCACAACCAGCAGACAAGCCACGTGCTGCCTATACCTCGCAGGCCCACCGCACAGCGGAAAGACAGGGACTTGACCTGCCAAAACTCAAACAGCTTGTTGCCTCTCTCTGGAACCGGTCTGACGGGTTAAAGCCTTTCCGTGCAGCACTGACAGAACATGGTCTGACCATGCGCGAAGGAGATCGCAAGGAGACCCGACCGGGTGCTCATATCATCGAATCCAGCGATGGTGTTCTGGTTGGTAGTTTTACCCGCCTGACAAAAGTACGCATGGCAGAATTTCGGAAACTTCTGACAGAAGAACACACGCAGCCAAACGAAAAGTCGAAACTGGATATCAGAAGCACCCGTGTTCCCATCCGCATAACGTCAGAGAATGACCAGACTGGAATATTCTCCGCCCCCGACGCCTCACCTGCCCCCAACAGGAGTCCAAAACGTATCCGCCTACCACGCAGGAATAAAGCGATTGACGCACTCAGGCGCAGGCAGATGGAGGATGTGGACAGGCCAGCCGTCGTGCCACATACCCCGCCGAAACCATTGTATCCGCTGATTCTCAGCGATGAAGAAGCCCGTATCTGCCACCGGATCAGGCAGGCTATTCTGGACCAGCAGGCTATCCTTGACCAGAGAGCGCCAGAAGAGGACTGGGCACCGCTGAAGAGGGAAGAAATGCTCACGAAATGGCGCAAAGCCCTCACACCCTACCAGAAGCAACTGCGGAGCAGCTTTGCGCGTTACCATCGTGCCAAAAAAGAGTGGAAACAAGCTGACGAAAGCCGCTGGCAACGCATGACCGGACGAGCCGGGAAACTGGAAAAAGTCTGCCAGCAGCTTTTGCTCAAATTTCTGGAAGTCCTGCGGTTTGTTGTACAGGCGTTGCTGCATATTGTCGGGTTGCGCTCAACACCGCCAGAACCTGTCCGGTCTATCCTGACAGAACAGGATAGACCTGTCCTTGAAGAATTCAGGAAACAGTATGATGCCGAATTTTCCGCCATGGCTGATCCGGAAAAACTCGAACCATGGCTCCAGCATCGTTTTGACAGACTGGTGCAGGCGAGAACAGACCGTATCAGACAATGGGACAAGGCCCACCAAGCTGAAAAAGAAAGGGCGAGACAGGAAATCACCCGCCTGCGCTCAAAACTGGCTGCTCCAAAAGGCTTGAGGAACACCATGAGCATTGCCCAACCCAAACCGGCCATGGGACCATCGCCATAAAATCCCGGTTCACCACCTGCACACGGTGCCAGACAGACCTCTATCCCGCCATTGCCTCTCGACCAGATGGCCAGTTTCCGTCAAACTGGATTATCTGAATTTTCTGAGAAACAAGGCTTTCTTTCATGCCACGCGGTCGCCCTCGCAAGAACCCTGATGCTGCCCCTGCTCCCAAGAAAACCACCAAGGCGAGCAAAGCCAAGGCTGCGAGTGCAACACTGGGCTTTGAACAGCAGATGTTTCTGGCGGCTGACAAGCTGCGCAAGAACCTTGAACCCTCAGATTACAAGCATGTGGCCCTTGGCCTGATCTTCCTGCGCTATATCTCCACCGCGTTTGAAGCCCGCCATGCAGAACTGATACTGGATGATCCGGCAGCAGCGGAAGACCCGGACGAATATCTGGCAGAAAACATCTTCTGGGTGCCCGAGACCGCCCGCTGGTCTCACCTGAGAGACAAGGCCCGTTCCTCCGGCATTGGCAAACTCATTGACGAGGCCATGCTGGCCATTGAAAAAGCCAACCCGGAACAGCTCAAGGGGGTTCTTCCCAAGGATTACGGACGGCCTGCCCTTGATAGCGTGATGCTGGGGGAACTGATCGATCTGATCTCCGACATCGGCATGGGCGATACGGACGATAAGGCACGGGACGTGCTGGGCCGGGTGTATGAATACTTCCTTGGCGGGTTTGCTGGAGCCGAGGGCAAGCGCGGAGGCGAGTTCTACACGCCTTCCAGCGTGGTGCGCACGCTGGTCTCCATGCTCGAACCCTATAAGGGCCGGGTGTATGACCCGTGCTGTGGCTCTGGCGGCATGTTCGTGCAGTCCGAACGCTTTGTGGAAACCCATGGTGGCAAGCTGGGTGACATTGCCATTTACGGGCAGGAGAGCAACCACACCACATGGCGTCTGGCCCGCATGAACCTTGCCGTGCGGGGCATTGGCGCGGATATCCGCTGGAACAATGAAGGCAGCTTTCTGCGTGACGAACTGAAAGACCTGCGCTTTGACTATATTCTGGCCAACCCGCCCTTTAACATATCGGACTGGTGGAATGCGTCCCTAGAGGAAGACCCGCGCTGGCAGTATGGCAAGCCACCTGCGGGCAATGCCAACTATGCGTGGCTTCAGCATATCCTGTGGCATCTGGCCCCCGACGGCACCGCTGGCGTGGTGCTGGCTAATGGCTCCATGTCCTCCAACCAGAACAGCGAGGGCGAAATCCGCCGCCGGATGGTGGAAGCCGATGTGGTGGATTGCATGGTGGCCCTGCCCGGTCAGCTTTTCTATTCCACCCAGATTCCAGCCTGCCTGTGGTTCCTCACCCGCACCAAGAAGCAAAAAGGCTGGCGAGACCGGCGCGGAGAAATTCTGTTTATTGACGCCCGCAAGCTGGGTACGATGGTTGACCGCACGCGCCGGGAACTGACAGACGCAGACGTGGCTCGCATTGCCGACACCTACCACGCATGGCGTGGAGAAAAGGACGCTGGCACCTATGAGGATAGTCCGGGTTTCTGCAAATCCGCCACGCTGGATGAAGTGGAACAGCACGGCTTTGTGCTGACACCGGGCCGCTACGTGGGAGCAGAAGAAGCCGAGGAAGATAGCGTACCGTTTACCGAACGCTTCGCAGCCCTTGAGAAGACCCTGAAAGAACAGTTTGCGCAGGGTGAAGAACTGAACGCAAAAATTACCGCCTCCCTGAAGCTGATCGTGCAGAAGGAAAGCGCGTGATGCTGTATCTTACCCCACTGGAACGCGCTCTCGACCGGCTTAAGGAAGGCTGGACACGCCACCTTGCCCAACCCGCCGACGAACAGTTGCGGGACGGCCTAATCCAGCGTTTCGAGTTTACCTATGAACTCAGCCATAAGACCCTGAAACGCTTTCTGGAAGCCAATTCAGCCTCCCCCGAGGAATATGACCGCATGGGTTTTCCGGACATGATCCGCTCTGCCAACGAGGCCGGATTGCTCAAAAGCGCATGGCCCCAGTGGAGCGTGTTCCGCAAAATGCGTAACCTGACCAGCCATACTTACAACGAGACCACAGCCAAACAGGTCGTGGCCACCATTCCGGACTTTATTGCGGAAGCCGAGTTTCTGCTGGCCACGCTGAAAGAGCGCACGGCGTGACAGGGCAGATCGACATAACACCCGAAGAGCGGGCCATTGTGCTGCGGATACTTAATGAGATTGTGCCTGACCGTGAAGTCCAGGCTTTTGGCTCGCGTGTGACAGGCAAGGCCAAACCATTTTCTGATCTTGATCTGGCAATTATGGGTGATGAGCCTTTGTCTTTGGAAACGCGGGCACAGCTGGAGGAAGCCTTCTCAGAGTCAGAACTGCCATGGAAAGTGGATGTTTTAGATTGGACTCTAACAGAGATAATATTTAGAAAAAGTATTCAAAAACACTCTTTTATAATAAAAAATAGAGGTGTTCAGTAATGAAAATTGTAAATGTACCATTTAATGAACTTTTGTCATTCGTTGTTGATAATAGAGGAAAAACCTGCCCCACAGCAGAAACCGGTATACCTTTAATTGCAACAAACTGCATCTCTAATCAGACATTATACCCGACCAAAGAAAATGTTCGTTATGTCGATAAGAATACATACGATAGTTGGTTTCGAGCACACCCCCAACCTAATGACATAATTTTTGTTCTAAAAGGTTCTCCAGGACGATGTGCTTTAACACCTGATCCAGTAGATTTTTGTATTGCTCAGGATATGGTTGCCATTCGTCCTGATAAACAGAAAATTGAACCGAACTATTTGTTCGCAGCCCTGAGATCTCCTTTTATTCAAGATGCTATTGAACGTATGCATGTTGGAACGATGATTCCACATTTCAAGAAAGGCGATTTCTCTAAACTTCTAATTCCTCTACCCGACAAAAATATTCAGAAGTCTATCGGCGATATCTATATAAAATTTGAACAGAAAATAGACCTCAATCGTCGAACAAACGAAACGCTGGAAGCCATGGCGCGAGCGTTGTTTCGGGACTGGTTTGTCGATTTTGGCCCGACACGGGCAAAAATGGCCGGAGAAGCCCCTTACCTCTCCCCAGAACTGTGGGAGCTATTTCCCGCTATGCTGGATGAGGAGGGGAAGCCCGAGGGGTGGCATATTTCATCCATCGGTGATGAAACTGATATTGTCGGTGGATCAACTCCGAGCACCAGCAATCCAATTTTCTGGAATGGTGACCATTACTGGGCCACACCTAAGGACTTGTCTGGTCTTAATTCTCCCGTTCTTTCCGATACCTCCCGCAAAATCACAGAGGAAGGCCTAACGCAAATTTCTTCAGGGCTTTTACCTTCTGGCTCTGTGGTTCTTTCGTCACGAGCACCAGTTGGCTATACAGCAATCACAACAGTCCCGCTTGCCATAAATCAGGGCTTTATCGGAATAAAATGCACGCAAAGCTTATCCGCTCCGTTCATCTTACTTTGGTTGAAGGAAAGTATGGAACTGATTTTGCAAAATGCTAATGGCTCTACATTCCAAGAGATCAGCAAAAAGAATTTTCGTCCTCTACCTATCATAAAGGCATCACTCGACCTGCTAAAAGCGTTTAACACCCAAAGTCAGGGAATCTTTGATAAGATTATTGCAAGTGAAGCAGAATCTCGCACCCTCGCCCAACTCCGAGACCTGCTCCTCCCTAAGCTCATGTCCGGCGAGATCAGCATCCGGGACGCTGAAAAGATGGTGGAAGACGCGGCATGAGCTTTCTGTCCGAAAACGAGATCGAAGACTGGGCCTGCGACATTCTGCGCGAATGTGGCTACGCCATTGTCTGGGGGCCAGATATTGCCCCCGGTGGCAAAAAGCCCGAACGCGCCTCGTTATCGGACGTCATTCTGGAAAAACGCCTGCGGGCAGCCATAGACAGGCTAAATCCACATCTTCCCCAAGCCTCACGCGATGAAGCCCTGCTGGCTCTGATCCGCGAAGACACACCCGACCATGTGGACGAAAACCGTCGCCTGCATGACTATCTGGTCAATGGCGTGCCGGTGGATGTGGTGCGCGAGGATGGCACCCAGTCTGGCGATCGGGTGCGCCTGCTGGATTTTGAAAACCCGGAAAACAATGACTTTCTGGTCGTGCGCCAGTTCGTCATTGAAAAGGACGAGGCCAACCGCAGGCCAGACCTTGTTCTGTTCGTCAACGGTATGCCGCTTGGGGTGGTAGAACTCAAAAGCCCCAGCTCCGAGAATGCTACGCTGGATTCAGCTTGGAACCAATTCCAGACCTACCGCAGCCTTATTCCCTCCCTGTTCCGCTTCAATGAAGCATTGATGATTTCGGATGGCAGAGAAGCCCGGATTGGCTCGCTCACCGCCGACCGTGACCGCTTCATGCCATGGCGCACGATCAACGGCGAAGACCTGATCGCCAAAAACCATGAGGAAATGGAAACCGTTCTGCGGGGCGTGTTCACCCCACGCTGGTTTCTGGGCCTGATCCGTGACTTTGTGCTGTTTGGCGAGAAGAGCGGTAGCCCGATCAAGATTCTCGCGGGCTATCACCAGTTTCATGCCTGCCGGAAGGCCGTAGCGCAAACGGTGCGGGCCTCTGCCTCGGATGGAGACCGTAAAGTCGGGGTGGTCTGGCACACGCAGGGGTCTGGCAAGAGCCTGCTCATGACCTTCTATGCTGGTGTGATTGCCCGCCACCCCGAGATGGAAAACCCCACCATCATTGTCCTGACAGACCGCAATGATCTGGACGACCAACTCTTCGCCACCTTTTCCGGCGCACAGGCTTTGTTGCGTCAGACACCGGAACAGGCGGACAGCCGGGAGGACTTGCAGAAACTCCTCCGGCGGACCTCGGGCGGTGTCATCTTTACCACCTTGCAGAAGTTCCAGCCTGAAGACGGGGAAACCAGCCTGCCGATGCTGACCGACCGACGTAATGTCGTGGTCATGGCAGATGAGGCGCACCGCAGCCAGTATGGCCTGGAAGCCAAATTCAACCCCAAGACCGGCAAAATGACTTATGGGTTTGCCAAATATTTGCGCGATGCCCTGCCCAATGCGTCCTTTATCGGCTTTACCGGCACACCCATTGAAAATGCCGATGTGAACACACGCGGCATCTTCGGCGAGTACATCGACATTTACGACATCGCGCAGGCTGTCGAGGATGGCGCGACCGTGCCCATCTATTACGAAAGCCGCCTTGTGCGTATCGAACTGGATGAAGACCTCAAGGAGGAGTTGGACGACGAACTGGCCGATATTGTCGAAGGGCTTTCCGAGAACGAAGAACACAAGCTCAGCCAGAAATACTCTCGCGTGGAAGCACTGGTCGGCTCGGAACCCCGTCTGCGCCGGATTGCCGAAGACCTTGTGACCCATTTTGAAAATCGCCTGACTGCCCTTGAAGGCAAAGGCATGATCGTGGGCATGAGCCGGGCTATCTGTGTGGCCCTGTATAACGAGATCATCCGCTTACGCCCCGCATGGCACAGTGATGATGACAATGAAGGAGCCATCAAGGTGGTGATGACCGGCAGTTCATCCGACCCTGCCGGGTTCCAGCCCCATATTGGCAAGAAGTCCAAAGCCCGACGTGAACTACTGGCAAAGCGCATGAAGGACAATAATGACCCGCTCCGGCTGGTTATTGTGCGCGACATGTGGCTGACGGGTTTTGACGTGCCCTCCATGCACACCATGTATGTGGATAAGCCTATGCGTGGGCACGGGCTGATGCAGGCCATTGCCCGCGTCAACCGCGTGTTCAAGGGTAAACCCGGCGGTCTGGTGGTGGACTATATCGGTCTCGCCCAGAACCTGAAGGCGGCTCTGGGCGAATACTCCGCCGGAGACCGCGAACAGGTCGGCATCGACGAAGGCGAGGCCATCCGCGCCTTACAGGAACGCTACGAAGTCGTGCGGGCCATGTTCAACCCCGATCAGGCAGGCGGCTTTGACTATCGCCCGGCCTTGCAGGATGACGCAACACCCAAGGCCAAGCTGTCCATCATGGCGGGAGCGCTTGACCATATTCTGGGCCAACAGCAACGCGCCATGGCATCTGCCAAAAATGATGAAGAGCGCAAGGCGGCCCAGAAGCGCTATCCAGATGCCGTCAAGGCGCTCTCGGTTGCCTTTGCGCTGGCTTCTGCCAGTGATGAAGCCGCCAGACTACGCGATGAAATCGGGTTTTTCGAGGCCGTCAGGGCGGCTCTGGTCAAGAGTGTGAGCAATGGCAGCGATGGGCGCAGTGCGCAGGAACGCGAACTGGCCATCAGGCAACTGGTCAGCAAGGCTGTCATTTCAACCGATATCATCGACATTATGGAAGCAGCAGGCATTGGAAAGCCTGATATTTCCATCCTCTCGGACGCCTTCTTGCAAGAGGTGCGGGAAATGCCCCAGCGCAACCTTGCCATTGAGGCGCTCAAGAAGCTGCTGGAAGGCCAAATCCGCAGCCGAACGCGCTCCAACATCACGGAAGCCGAAGCTTTCTCACAAAGGCTGGAACAGGCCATTGCCCGCTACCATGCCAACGCCCTGACATCCGCCCAGATACTGGATGAACTCATCCGCATGGCCCGTGACATGGCCTCTGCCCGCGACCGGGGCGAGGAACTGGGTCTGACACAGGAAGAAATCGCCTTCTATGACGCACTGGCCCAGAACCAGAGTGCCAAGGACGCCATGGGCGACCCCAGCCTGCGGGTTATCGCCACAGCACTGGTGAAGACCATTCGGGAAAATGCCACAGTGGACTGGACAGTGATGGCTCAGGCCCGCGCAAAAATGCGGGCTTCCGTCAAACGCCTGCTTCGCCACTATGGCTACCCGCCCGATATGGAAGCGGAAGCAGTCAAACATATTCTACGTCAGGCAGAGCAGTTTGCTCCAATCTGGGCTGATTCAGGAAAAACTTCTTGAGAGTTAAATAAAAAATCACTTGATAAAATAAAGGGATATATAAAGTGGACGTCAGAAAAATATTCAAAGCAGCCAGTGACAAGCTTATGGCCGAATTCGTTCAAAGCGGAGAGATCCATCACCAAGGCGGAAAAGGCACTTTACGTGAAGATGCATTCAGTGACTTTCTTAGTAAGCAACTGCCAAGCCGATATGCAATTGGCAGAGGAGAAGTCATCAACTCTGAAAATTTTACTAGTGGTCAAATAGATTTAATTATTCATGATCCGTTTTATTGTCCTAAAATTGTATCATCTCCTTCTCATTCTGTATTTCCAATTGAAAGTATCTACGGAGGCATCAGTATAAAATCAACTTTAAACAGCACTCAATTGCAAGAAGCATATCAAAATATAGAATCTTTTCATAAAATAGTTATTAGAAAACCTTTTACTATTGGAGGAAATGGATTTCAATCAGGCATAAGTTACCCGCATCCAGTCACCGCAGTAGTCGCTTATAAGACTGATAGAAGCCTTGAAGCCATTTCTGAACAAGTTAGAAAACTTGATGAAAATATAGAAGATATAACCTGCCGCCCTGATTTTATTTGCATTCTTGAAAAAGGAATCATTGGCCCTCGGAATATACTTAGAGGTGATTTTAATTCCTTCCAACTTCCATCAGACATTACAGATTTATGCTCTTTAAGGAAAACTGGGCGGCACACCTTATTAAAAGTTTATTTGCAATTACTGAGAGAAATTAATAAAATCACACTTCGGCCATTAGACTTAGAAAACTATGAAAACATGCCTCAAATAGTTGGCCGCTTTCGAGTCAGAAGGCACGATTCATTTGCCCGTTTAGAAAATGATGTTACTCCTACCAATGCAACACGACTGACAAAACTGGCTATACAAACAATTGTTGAACAATCGGTCCAAATGACAAGAAGAGAGGTTTTCGAAGCATGGTTTGGTCAACCAATGAATGACCCGAATAATACAATGGCATTAGATGCCATTGTCCGCTGCTTTAATCCGCGACATCTCCCTCCTATGTCACCCACATACAAGAACGTAATTCCGGACAAAAACCATCTGTAGAAGTTTTTCACCCCTATCAAATAGAAATTGATAACATTGAGTATTTTGTAGACTTCAGCTCACTTCCTCCAAATTCATTTGAAGAAAATCCAGATTTAACGTTTGAAGAACTAATGTCAGGTTGAAATGCGCCATTTCTGCACATAGTTCAAACATTAATGTTTCCAGAATGTTTAACCGATGTTAAGAGAAGAACTACCAACTTGAAGACATTACGTCGCATTCTTTTTGCTGTTTCAAAGGGTTAGAAAAGTGTCACTGCGGGTTGATGCAGGTTCGAGTCCTGCAGTTCGCATAGCAAGCTGAGTTTCTATCCATCGATCACTGGTAGTACGATACTCGCCTTGGCTCAGTATCGTATGACTGCGAATACCCAGCCTGTTCCTTAATACATCGCGCTGATCCGGGTCGTCTGACACATTGGGGTAAGTGTAACCGTGCTCCAAATCATGCTCTGACATGCTGGAACGCACAACGGTTATTCAGAACAGCCTGCCGCATTTCTTTTTTTAAATCATCAAGCGAAATCAAACCAAGAATAAAGCGCTCATTAGCTTCTTCCAGAACGGCATCGTGACGATAGCCCTGCCGGAAATTAGCTGACCGCGCTTCTTCGACAACTCGCCTACGGCGCTGTGATTCTTCATGACTAATAGCCTGTGCGATAAGTGTTTTTTCCATTGTCACGCCCTCTGTATTTCCTGAGACAATACTTTAATATCAATTAGAAATTAGAAATTAGAAATTAGAAATTAGAAATTTTATGTCGTTTTATCTGGGAATAACAAATATTTACAACCTATCGACCGAGTGCTTTCTGCAGCAAACGCAATACTTCTTTGACCCGTCGATCATTCCAGTTAAATCCATTCGCTCTGGACTGCTCAGTTCGAACGCTTGCTGCATATGGGCTTTCTTCTATGGCGGGCATCGGCATGATGTGTTGTTTGATAGAGACCGACAGAGATGGAAATACATCGATACCGGCCCAACGTGACAAAACTTCTAAAGAAACGATCTTACAATCAGGCTGATTTGTGTTTGCACAGACATACACGGCGGCACCATCTGCAATGGGATCATGACTCTATCAGGGCCGACACTGACTCTGTGATGAGAAAACAGCACTCCTGTCACGACATAGAGTTCTCCCTCAGCATTCGCGAGCCCCCGAACAGCGGCCTCAATTCCCTCCCATGCTCCGCGGTTCAAACCCGGAGCCTGTGGGACAACATTAGACAATGCATAGGATTCCTGTTGAGCCGTGAGGCCAGCGAAATCACCCGACGGAGACAAATGTCCTCGATCCCAGCCACTATGCTTCCAGTCGGCCAACTCTCCACGGTAGCCTGCGGGAAGCCGGGCGTCCGGATAGAAATAGCCTCCTCGCTTGGTACGGGCCGCAACTTCAAGATTTTCTTCAACAATATACTCTGCCGACCAGATCGGGCCTTTTGAAAGCGAAGAGTCCATAGCGGCATACGCCGTGTTGCACAGGACTGTCCCGTGACCGAACTCGCCGCCCAGAACTGGCATTTGTCCTTTATAGAACAGGTCTGGGCAGCCTTCCTTTCCGTAGGCCCGTGTTTCATGAAAACCGAATACCATCAGGGTAAGCGCCAACATTACCCCCTTCCAACGTCCAGCGCCCATCAGCTTCTTCCCGATGTTCGCGGCATGGGGCCTGGTGGCACAGGGCGCATCAGAGACCGATGTTTTGCGCAGTACCACATTATCTCGCCTGGATGCGTGTTCGCACCGAATACCGCTCCCGCCTTGCAAACGCAGCAATAATGGGCCCAGCGCCGAGCGGGCAACTGGGCGGGCAATCGCGCTTGCTTATTGGTAAGAATATCCATGATCAGATCCCCAACGCATTCAGTTCACGTTGAGTCTGTTCCCATGTCGGCCGATTACTGGACAGTGATCCACGACCGTCCTGCCAGTTCCAGTGTCGTATCCGGTTATTGGAGGGGATATCATCCAAAAACCGGGACGGGATGGACGATGTTCCCTGTCGATAATCGCAGCAGGTGATGGTTGCCTGTTCCATGGCTCGTGTCAGGGCCACATAGGCCAGTCGGCGCTCTTCATCCAGATTCCGTGCATTACTTCCTGGGAATAGACTATCTTCCCACGCAGGAAGAAACACATGTCGAAACTCAAGCCCCTTTGCACGATGCATCGTCAGCAGCTGCACACGCTCCTTCCCTTTTTCTCCAGGTGCGCCTGAGGCCAGGGCAGCGTGTTCCATCAGATGGTCAACCTTGCGATAACGGTCAGCTACATCGGCCAGCTCAGCAAGGTTCTCCATCTGTGTCGCAGCTTCATCACTGTCATCAGCACGAAGCATGTCGAAATAGCCAGTATCTTCAAGTAAGAGGCGCATCCGATCCCCGACGCTCAGGTTCTCCTGTGCCCCAACCTCCCTCACCACGTGCTCAAACTCTGTAAGGGCGGTCGCCGCTTTCTGGGAGAGACGTGTCTCACGGACAGCGCAGAGTAAGGATATGTCCTGCTCGCGCGCAGTGAGTTCAATAGCTCCCAGCCCCTTTGCTCCAAGACCGCGGGATGGTTTATTTGCTACCCGGCGAAAGGCTTCATCGGATTGTCGGTCATCCGGTCGTGCGGCAAGAGAGACCAGAGCAAGGGCATCCTTGACGGCAACACGTTGATAAAACCCGACATCGCCAACAATTTCATAAGGCACCCGCGCCTGTATCAGTGCTTCCTCTATCGAGCGGCTGAGACGGTTCTGACGATAGATCACGGCGATATCATGCCACGGGCATCCTGCGGCGGCCCGCCTGCCAATTTCGGCGGCAATAGCGTCAGCCTCCTCGCTGATATAGGAAAACTGCAACACTTCGATGGGCTTGCCTGCACCTTTTCGTGTATACAAGGTCTTTGGAATACGTGAAGGATCCTGAGCAATAATTGCATTGGATGCGTCAAGAATATGAGCGGTCGAGCGAAAGTTCTCTTCAAGTTTGAATGTCTTGGCTTCGGGAAACTCCTGGGAAAACCCTCGTATGAAACCAACTTTTGCTCCACGCCAGGAATAGATGCTCTGTGAATCGTCCCCCACAGCAAACAGTTCTCCTGACACCTCAGAGATCATTTTGAGCCAGAGAAACTGGGCGCGGTTTACATCCTGAAATTCGTCGGCCATGACAGATGTAAAACGACGAGACCACCGATAGCGATAGGTCTCATTTTTGAGCATGGCCAAGGTAGGCCACATCAGCAGATCGCCAAAATCCGCAGCGTTCTGTTCGCGCAGCAAACTCTGATAGCGGCCATATAACCCAACGACAAAACGCCAGCCTACATCGTCCACAAAACGTTTTTGAGCGTGTGCTCGCGCTATCATGGCTTCAACATGATGCCCCGCCATATCTGGTGTCACCAGATCTTCCTTCAAACGAGAAATCCGTTCGGCCATCTTGGCGATCTGACGCGCATCTCCAGGTTCTCCCTCTTCTGGGCGGGGCAACTGCTCAACGGGGGTCGCCTTAATCAGGCGACGAACAATGGCAAGCGTGTCATCAGCGTCACGAATATCAAATCCCGCTCGCAGATAAGCAATATCGGGTTCTGCCCGCAACTGGCGCGCGCACAGCGCGTGGAATGTGCCGAGCCATGAAGGTGCCATCCCCTCTCCGCAAGCCCGTGTAATCCGTTCCCGCATTTCGCGGGCCGCCTTGTTGGTAAACGTCACGCAGAGAATACGTGATGGCTCCATACCATACAGTTCGATCCGCGTGGCGACACCAGCCGTCAGGGTCTTGGTCTTCCCTGTGCCAGCACCAGCAAGCACCAGAACGCGGCCTAGCGCCAAAGCTGCAGCACGCTGCGCTGGAGTGAGGTCGTCCAGCACAGGAGCAAGACGCGGCGGGATGCTCAGCGAGGCGCTCATAACACACTGACCTGTTCCACAACGCGCCCCTCACAGCGCTGGATTTCTCCATCCGTTGAGAGCACAAGAAATGGCTCATTCAGATCCCAGTCTCCCAAACGCTCGACCCAGACGCCACTGATAACGAGAGCGAGTTTGGCACCGGTTCGCTCATCAAAACGCACAAGACATTGTGGCAAAGGCCCCTCAGGCCATTTTGCTGCCCCAAGGCGATCAAGATGGATATCCCAGAACGCTTTTGCCGCTGGTGACTGATCAAGCTGCTGCGCAAGACCCGCCTTGATAACCAGAAGGTCAAGAACGTCATCGCGATATGTTTGTTCGTTTGATTTCATGGCTTCAATTCCTTCTGTGATATCCTCAACGACCTGCTCGACTGCTGTGGCGTACCAGCCTTTAACAATCAGGATTTCGGCATCTTCAGTGAGCATGGTGAATGCACACTCCAAGTCCCACAGCCTTGAGTCTGCAGCCTCTGGCATCGTTCCACCGATCACCACGCCAATCAGATCACGTGTTCCATCGGTGCAGCTGACAAACTGGCAAGGTGTCTGAGCAGGATTGGAACATCGTTTTTCCCACACATTCCTTGCGCGTTCAGTGTTGTGAAAAACTGTCAGTATTGCGCGTCTCCACTTCGGATCGTGGATTTCGCTTTTCTGTTCATGATAATTCTGGTCGAACATGACGTTATCGACCTCCCAATGAGGGTGAGCCAGAACGCCTTACAGATGGCGCAGCCTGCTCTGCCAGCGGGACGGGCTGGGATTGCTGGCGTTTACGTAATTTGAGATCATCGACCCATCCTGCTGCGACCTGAGGGTGTGGTGTGGTGGTTGTCGCTGATCCCGCCAGTTCGCCAAAAGGGCGCGGGGCTGAACTTTCCTTGTTGCCGCGTGCCCTTAAAACCTGATTCCAGTCAGATCCGGGTGTTTTTGGTGAGGCCCGGCCATTCCACAACCCGACCTCCTGTGCCATTTTTGAAAACATTGCAGCATAGTGATCACCCTGCTGGTCATTATCGACCGCGATAACCAGACGGCCTTCTGGCCGTTGGGCCACATCCGTCAGCACCTGCTTCAGCTCAGCGACACTTTCCGGGCTCATGCCTCCACCCGTGGACAAGTAAAGCGTGTTGCGTGAAAAACGGTCCATGGAGGCGAAAGACAGAGCATCTATCGCTGCTTCGGCCACGACGACACGTGAGGGTGGCACGCCGGGATCAGACTCAAACCGGAATAACCGCTTGCCAATGCCCCCGGTTGAAAAGCCACGGTACTCAGGCCCACGCATTTCCATGCCGCTCAACGCTCCCTGATTGTCACGATGCGCAAACCAGGCTGTGCCGTTGGGACCTTCTCGTAACAGGTTTTGTTTAGCCGCAGCGTCCAGTATGCGATCAGGCAGTCCTCTCTCTTCTGAAAGATAGCGCCATGCAGCTGATCCCTGCTGGGGTGGATTACGATGTTCCCACATCCATGCTGGATCACGTTTCTGGTTCGTGTCAGTCGAAGTCGGTTTGGTCCGTTCTCTGACTTCGTAGCTCGGCTCCAGACCGATCAGGTTGCGTAACTCGCGCCGCACATGGCCAAGATTAAGGCCAGGTTTGAGGTGTTGGACCAGTTTGATAACATCACCACGCGCGCTACGATCAGGATTTGTCGGATCCCACCAGCCTTTGCCACCGTGGTTTACAATGATGATTTCGCCCTCACCACGGCGGAACTTCAGGTTTTTGGCCGACCGTTGCGCTGTGGCTTCTCTGTCAAGACGATAGCCTTCGCGTTCTAGGACAAGTTCGCACCGAACGCGCTCACGTAGTGTTGCAAGCTCATCCCGTTGTGCGTCGATGGTTCGGTTATCCGACATGACCCGCACTCCCCGAATTGACGTAACAGATGGCGAGAGAGCTATGTTTTCTTTCCGCAAGCCCTGTGTTTTGTAGGCGCGTTTGACTGTTGGCAGTCGGCCTGCAAGCAGTTGGGTGCATGTCGGATCTCCTCTCTCGGAGATCCATCCTGCGAGAGCATGATGCGACGAGTTTGAAAAATTATGGCCAATGACGATTTGTGATGTGTTCATGACCGACGCCCCGGGTGGCTGCTATCGAGCATATGTTCCCAGGCTTTACGCCGTGCCCGCATCGCTTTACGCCGTAGAGCCGCTTCAAGACGAGACGGAAGGGCGTGGCAGCCGATGCTATAATCCAAGAAGGAAGCTTCTGACGACAGTTGGCGCCAGCACGAACGAGCATTCGGGCGTACGGAAGATAAGGGTGTCATCTGCGTCGTCATGACGTTTGTCCTTTGCGTTTGAATTTTAGGATTTCAGCTTTTGCGAGCCCGTGGTTTTCTGGCTTTCCGCCTGATCGGTTTGCTCAGTTCGAGAATTGTGATGTCGCAACCAGATCCATCAATGACGATCTCGGTGCGCACCCACTGCGCCGGCCCTTCACTCACGAGTGTGGCGCGCAGGCGTCCTTCAACCAGAACCTGAGTGCCCTTTCGGCATTTGCGCATTGTCAGATCAGCAAGACGTTGATCGAGACAGACAATCTGATGCCATTCTCGCATTTGTTTCCGCTTGCCCTGAAACTGATCTGACCAGCTCTCTGAGGTCGCCAAGGGGAATGAAACCCGACTTGCCCCGTTTTCCAGATCTTCTCGCAAGGGATCCTTGCCGAGGTTTCCCACCAGGATGACGCGATTGACTGTTCCGCGCATGACAGATTTTCTTTCTGTTCTGCCCGGATCTTGAGACGGCCCGCTGCCGCATCATCTTTCCGGGTGCGGTCCTTAAGAAGCGGCCATAGGCGGCGGGGTCAGGCCCTCGGGACGGCAGTGGTGCGGAAGCCGCATGCGGCTTCACGGTGCCGTCACGACCGAAGGCTTGGGGCTTGACCACGACGACGGCCGCTTCACACCGCACAGACCCGGAAAGATGTGCGGCAGTGTGTTGTCTTTTCTTTCTTCCTTCTTTTTCTTTATTTTAACTTCGTATCTCTTTCCCTTTTCTCTCGGATATTCTGTAGAATTTTCCGATATCGGGAAGCTTGGGATAAGAGTTCTCATCACCAAATTGCCGCGCGCTACTGACCAACCAGTGAGTGGCCAATATCATGCGTTTTCCTGTAGCAAGGTTACGAAGTTGAGCCCTGTCAGACCGGCCGCTAACAAACACACTCTGACATTTCCCAGTCAGAGGATCTCGACGGGCAGCATGATACTGGCCGTTCAAAAATGCTTCGACGATCCATGGCTCGCGAGGACCGATATAATCGCCAAGTGGCATGTGATAGATTGCACCAAGCGCTATGGTTCCCACGCGCAACGGATTGTCACCACCCTGAAAAGGTGACGTGTAATACTGTCTAATCATGATACGTGTTTTCCCGCGCGTAGGTATTTTGAGCGATCGGTCTTTAGTTTTTATTGCACTGTTCGCGCTCAATGCTGTCTGGATCGAAGTAGTCAGGCCTGCGTTGGAGTTCCTGCTCCTCGAACTGATCGGCAAAGAGTGGAACTGCCTTTTCCAGCCGTCGGCGCAGGTTGCGACGACGTGCTGCCGCTTTGCGTGTGCCACTCCAGCGTTTGGGTGGGTCGAGCAATGGAGACCAACCATGTGACCACCCTGAACCAGGGCGGATACGCGGTGCATAGTGAGAGATGATCTCACGCTCTACACTCCGGTCCAGTATGGTGCAGAGCCATAAACTCTTGCCGTCCGGCAATGTTTCACTTGTTGGAGGGGGCATCGTATTCGGGTTAGCCCAGAATACGGACACGAGTGCCCGCATCCCTCGCCCCATTCAGGCCGCCATCCGTGAAAGTTCTGTGGGAAGTCGGGGAGCCTTACTCTGGAAAGCAAGAATGTATTCCGCTGCCTGTGACGCGAGACGCGCTGCTGCAAAAACTGCCCGCTTGTCTTCTTTCAACAGGGCAATCCAACTCCCAATGTAATCAGCGTGTCGCACTGTCGGCGTGATGTTCAACTCGGCAAGAACGAAGGCCGCCGTCAGCTCAGCCACGATCTCTTCTGCCATGTACTTATGAGAACCGAACCGACCAGACAGGTCACGGTCCAGACGGCTTTTATGGCCACTCCAGTGCGCGGTTTCGTGGAAAGCCGTGCGATACCAGTTGATCTGCTCAAAATAAGCAGTCTGTGGGGGAAGCCCAATGTAGTCTGGATCTGGCGCATAAAATGCCTTGTCACCACCAATTCGAATATCCGCACCTGTGGCCTGCAGCAAAGCTTCTGCATGAGGGACGATTTCGCGCTCCGGTAACGGTGCGACAGATCCTGTCATGTCTTGGGGCAGGTGTTCGCACTGATCAATGTTGAAAACCGTAAAGCGCTTCAGAAAGGGAATGGCCCTCGCCTCTTCGTCAGCCTCCTGACCACCGGGCACAAATCTGTCCGCATAGAAAACGGTCGTGCCCTTTTCACCTTTCCTCACACTGCCACCAACTTTTCGTGCCTGATTAAACGTCAGCCATCTCTGAGAGGTAAAACCGCACATCTGCACGGTTCCCCACAACAGGAGCACGTTGATACCGCTATATCGGCGACCTGTGGTGACGTTGAGTGGAAGTGACGGGCCTGAAGCAGTATTAGACCAGGGCTGCACCCATGGGGCCACTCCGTTTTCTAACTGCTCCACGATGCGGTTGGTCACATCCTGATAGAGATCAACACGTTCATGTTTGGTCATGACTCATTCCTCTTCTCAGGCGTTAACCCAAACCGGCAAAGGTCAGGCTGTGGGGCAGTACGAATGCGGGTCCGCAGATCAGGATCATAAGTGTCAGCCCCAGAAGAATTGTCCCCAGCAGGAAACCTGCGAGTTCCAGATAATCGCGTGCTGTTGTGGGGAGAGGGAGTTTCATATCGCGCATCGTCGGTGTCCTTTTCCTTTTGGATACCTTCGCGCGACCGGAGCGCCGTGGCGGGGGCAAGAGCGGTGCGTCAGCACCGGGATCGGAGCCACGCACAGACCGCTTGCGGTCGAGCATGGCGAGAACCCACCTCTTGCCCCCGCCGCGGCGCTCTGGTGCACATTCTTTGTTGTTCTTGTTTTTCTCTTTCTTTGTTTTTGATTTGATTTTCGTCTTCACATCTCAAACAGGACGTGACGTGCTTCATCCTTCATGTTAGGAAAGACTTCTTCCTCATCACGGAAAATCTGAAAGTGTGGCCATATTGGACACACCTTAATCACGTGAGATGATCCCTTACGCAGTAAATCGGCTTACTGGTGCGCCACTCAGAATTGGAATGGCATGAGGGTGAGGATGTGACGTGATCATCAGACGCTTATCGTGCCGTCCATCCCACGATAATCCCTCGCACGGTATCAGCAGACCATTGCGAATAGCCTGACGGTCACGCTGGAAACAGACACGTTCATTCCCTCCCTGGGGCCGCTGACAAGGATAGCCAGCTTCCGCACCACAGCCAGGACACTCAATGGATAATGCCGGGTCACCATCCAGCCACTCGATGTGGCACCGCCGGCACGTGACCGGTTCATCTGTACAGATCCATCGGGTCGGCTTTGCAGGACGCAGCCAGTGGTTTCCAGAAACGATCGTGTGTTTCAGCATGAGATCATTCTCCTGACAAATTTTGAGAGATGCGGATGAAAGGAAATCAGGTCTGGATGCTCTCCTCGATCAATTCGAAATCACTGAGCGTTGTGGCACCGGTCCAGCGATCGAGATGAAGGATCATCTCCTTCCCACCAACATCCCCGGCATAGCCGTGATCGCGCAGAGAGGAGAGTTTCTTATGTGTGATCTTTGGTATTGCCGTCCGGTCCAAAAAATCAGTGATTGCAGCATTCATATTTTCATATGGACCATGCCAGTTGCGGGCATTGACCGGGAATATTTCCGGGGTGCGTAAAAAAACGGCTCCATCAGGCCGAAGGCACGTTTCCACAATATATCGACCACATGTCTGTCGTGTCACATCGAGTGTCTTGCACATTTCAAAACGTCCCTATCACCACGGTATTTTGTGGTGCAGTTGGATGGCAGATATAAAAAAAGCCACCCTTCAGGGCGGCCTTACAGTAGAGAGCGTCAGCGTTTTCAGTATTCGCTGGGAAGCAGGACAATTCGCCCTATGCCGGGTTCACTGAAAGCGAATAATTTGGCTTCCTGTAGAGGGAAATCCGTATAAGGAATGTCCTGACGATAGAGTTCGACCTCCCCCTCCCCTGTCTTATCTCCATCGGTGCAAATAATAACGGCTGTGTGTTTTTCGAGATCAACCTTCAAGGTCCAGAATTGTCGATCTTCCTCGCGCATAGTCGGCAAATGCTGAACGCTTGCCAGTATATCAATCAGCCACGCGGCACCATTTGCTGCGATATAACGTGCGCCATCAGTCAGAATGAGCCCGCTATGCCAGCGGTAATACTTCACTGTTCCTGTAAATCCGGCGAGGGCCTGGGATGTAAGAGCGTGTGTCGGTTCTAATATATCGGACATTAAACTCTCCGTTATCTGGGTTTATTTCCAGAAAATGCATCCTTTTTAAGATTACACTTTCTGATACCAGAGAGGCCGTCATAGTCTGGAGGCTGAGGCAAACGCGGTGCGAAGCACCGGGATCGGAGCCACGCGCAGACCGCTCCGCGGTCGAGCATGGAGAGAACCCACCGTTTGCTTCAGCCTCCAGACTATGGCCCTTCTCTTTCAAATATTTCCTTTTATTTTCTTAACTTTGTGAATGTCCTTTCGAATGATCAAAGGACATTACAAATAAGGCGACCCGTAAGGACGGATCGCCTTATGACTCAGACCATAATTACTTCAAGACGTTCAGGCATCGCACGGGCCAGCTCTGTCAGTTCGCTGGGGATGCGTGGATCGTCGGGAATAGTAGCGTTATGCGCACTTTCATCACCATCAGACAGGCTCTCCTGATCAGTCTGGCCTTCGTCTAGATCCACTCGCTCCTCACAGTTCTCATCCTCTTCACTGTCAGTTGTGACGTCAGTATCAAAATCAGAATCACCTTCTTCTTCCTCCATCTGCGCCGCCAAACGTGCCCGAGCTGCCACCCGCGCAGCCTGGTTCTCTAACTTGGATTTCCATTCTGAGAGCCCCGCTGTAAATGTTGCAGGTTCCGGCACCCATCGTTTTTCGCCAACGTGAGCCATAAGTGCTTCACGCATCGCTTTACCAGTGGGTTTTTCTTCCAGACCTTCAGCCTGAACAGCTTTGGTAATTCCCGGTTTACTGTAACTTTTAAGAAATTCTTCAAAGGCCATTGTGGGCATATACTCGTCCGCACCAAACAACACCCCAAGGATCTGGGCGGGCAAACCGCTACCGCTATGCTGACTGAGGCCGCAATTCATGAACGTGCTAAGCACACCCAATGCTGCGTTTCTGAGAAGATCCGGGTCACGAACCAACACACCTTCTGGGAAAATGCGGGCGACAGCCAGGTCACGCTCCGTAACACTCCCATAAGGCTCATATGTATCATCACCGTGGATTTTTACGTTATTGGCACTCAAAGCCAGTATGAAAGCACCAACCAGATCCCATGGATCTGCATTTTCTCGTGCTGCATCCAACGCCTGACGCAAAGCCTGTGTCCGAACATCCCCGATAATTTTAAGCCCTGTGCCTGAAATATCGGGGCGCTCTTTAGGTTTTTCGGATTTTTGGGCTGACGGTAAAGAAAGGGAGCCATTTTCTGTCCTGCGGGTGGACTGTTCTCCCAGTTCGCGTACCCGTCCTTTTTGAATCTGCAGTGTGCGTGGGTTAACCCAGATCGCCGGGATATCTTCGTCCCATTCCATTTCCCAGGAACCCACCTTCCGGTATCCGTCTGGTGCAAGTCCTTCCCCATATTCGTTGCTCTGGAGGTAAATGGTTCCTTCAGGCTTAGTTTTCTCGGCCCAGATCTGCTGCGCCTTAAACATAGCGGCATATTGGGTGCAGTATCGATTATCTTCTCCACCCTGCCCGAAGAGATCTTCTTCCCAGACGACACCAGCTTCTTTTGCAGTCTCGTCGTCAAACTCGTAGTTGCGAGCATATAACTCGACCTGATCAAGATATCTTACAAATTCCGACCAGTCGAAATGTGTGGCGTCTTCCCTACTCATCTCATAGTCGGCCGGATCTGCTCCTTCGTCAGCACTTTCCGCCCAGATCTCGGCCCATACATCGCGTTGGCGCTCCAGCGGAGTGCGCGCAATTGCGTTCCGGTCAGTATAGGAAGGCCCAATCCCACTATCGATGGCCGCAATAATGGGCGGATGAATTTGGGACAACAGCATCAGGCCACGAAGATAGGCTGGTGTTACCATAAAAGCCCGACAGATTTCTGTATCCGTAGCGCCCTTCGCGCGCATATCCAGCACACCACGCCATTGTTCGGATTCCGTCATATCGGCACGCACGACGTTCTCGGCGACAGCGGCCATCGTATCGCTTTTTTCATCACCAGAACGGACATGCACGTCAATTTCAGTCAATTTCGCCGCAATACAGGCCCGCACACGCCTGTGACCAGCGACAATCATCAACCGACCGTCCTCAAGTTCTCGCACACAGGGCGCATGAATCAGGCCCACTGTCTTGATATTCAGCGCAAGCTGATGTTCCGCACGAGGATCTGGCTGGGTCTTACGGGGATTATTCGGGTTTGGTACGAGTGTTCTGGGATCGACGCGGCGAAGTTCCGTCATGATACTCTCCTCACTTTCAGGGTCATGAGGTGTCATTTTCTGACCTCATACCTTCGGCACGGTCACAGACGCCTACACGGGGCAAGGGCGAGCGTCAGCGAGGCCCCGGAACGGGGCGAACCCTTGCGGCGTGTGGGCGGCCTGTGGCCCGCCCTTCCCTTTTCGGCTTTGTGCTCTTCTTATTTTCTTAGGCCACCTGCTCAATTTTCTCTGCAACAGCAGAAGCAGTATCATCATTTGCTGTCGCCGATTTCAACGTAGCTTCCTTTTCCTTGCCTTCCGCTTCCAGCTCAGCATCCAATGCGGATAGCTCGGCACATTTCGCCGTGAGATCGTCGGCTTCCGCAAAAGGAAGTCCTTCCCGTGCGCGATAAGCTGGCAGTCGGCGCTGTGCCTCATCCAGACTGCGACGTGCTTCAGCCAGATCGCTGTCCAGACGTAAGGCTGCGTGCTCAATCCGTGAAATCAGTCCCAGAGGCTTGGTCTCACGATCGGTCTCGACCTCGATTTCTCCTGCAGGTGTATCCAGATAGATGGAGGAGACTACTTCTGGTTTTCTCTTGTCCGACGTTCTGAACTGCTGTTCATGAGCTTCGCACATCACTTCAAATCCGGCGATACGACCCATGCTCCACTGCCCGGTCCGGCCTTCCCGTTCAGCGAGCCGCGCCTGCGACAGTATCCATGCCCCAGCTTTTTCACGGCTTTCAACCACCTTGGTGTCACGGTGAAGCGTAAACGCCTCGCCTTTCGTGGTGATACGCTGTGTAAGTGCCGCCTCAATTTTCGGAATGCGTGCCTGGGCTGTCTTGATGTCGCGTTCAGCTCTCTGGATCTGGCGCCGCACATTGAACTGATCATCGAAATGTGCGGCCTGCAAACGCTCAAGACGCGCGATATCGGCTTCCAGGCCGGCTTTTTGAATCAGACGCATGTCGCCTGATGCCAGCGCCTTGGCCATTGCAAACTGGTTGCCTTCACCGCCCACATCCTCAATACGACGGATTGTCCGGTCTCCCGACATTGCAAGGCCGATAAATCGCATCTTCCGTTCAAGGAGCTGCCAGTTGGTGGCGTCCACGGATCCCTGCTGGGCGTATGCGTAAACCTCCACTTCGTCATGCTGATTGCCCTGACGCACAATCCGACCTTCACGTTGCATGATATCGGCAACAAGCCAGGGCACGTCGAGATGATGCAGGGCTTTCAGGCGCTGCTGGGCATTGACCCCT
>NZ_JBNIEW010000013.1:0-76495 GCF_050106715.1 Acetobacter sp. AAB5 | reverse complement strand
GCTCTGGCTCTGGCTCTGGCTCTGGCTCTGGCTCTGGCTCTGGCTCTGGCTCTGGCTCTGGCTCTGGCTCTGGCTCTGGCTCTGGCTCTGGCTCTGGCTCTGGCTCTGGCTGGATTGTGGATGCGTTATCATCCACAGCAACTGCTTTTTCGGCAGAATCTTCTACAGTTTCAGATTTTTCTACCGCAGCTTCAGATGGTGCAGTTCCCTCTGTTGCAGTTTCTGGTTGCTTTTCAGCCTCATCTTGTGGGGCTGTTTCAGGTGCAGGCGTTTCAGCAGCAGGCACACCACCGCTTTGCAGAATCCGCTGCACGCCTTTGATGGTATAACCCTGAGTGTAAAGCAAATCTGCAATATGGCGTAAAAGCTCTATATCGGCTGGCCGATAATATCGGCGGCCACCACCGCGCTTTAACGGACGAACCTGATGGAACTGCGTTTCCCACAACCGAAGGGTATGCTGCGGCACATGAAGTTCATCTGCCACTTCGCTGATTGTCCGAAAGGCAAACGGCCCTTTATCGGTAGGCGCTGAATTCGTGCTTACATTTTCCGCCGCCGGAGAAGACTGCTCTCCTCCTGTTTCGGAAAAAGTCTGCGCCTCATCAGTCATGATCATGCTCCGCTTCTGCATCTAGCGTTTCGTGGTTTACTTCAGCGCGCAGAAGCTGACTCGGACGAAAGACCAAGACCGAACGCGGCAAAATCGGAACTTCCTCACCCGTTTTCGGATTACGGCCGCTCCGTTGGCCTTTTTTCCTAACCGAAAAAGTGCCAAATCCGCTGATTTTAACACTTTCGCCGCGTTCAAGAGCGTCCATCACCGTCTCCAGAACATCTTCCAGAAGAACGGAGGATTCTTTACGAGACAGGCCAACCTGCTGATAGATCTGCTCTATCAAGGATGCACGTGTGACAGTTTCCATAAAAATTAAAGTAACACGCTTACACGCCGCGTCAATTCATTCACGCAGTTGTGCTTACAATATGTTCTAAAATTATAGCCTTACCAAAGCAGAACCCCATGTCAGACCACCACCCAAGGCTTCCATCAAAACCAGGTCACCTTTCTGGATACGTCCATCACGCACAGCCTCATCCAATGCCAAAGGCACAGATGCCGCTGAGGTATTGGCATGCCGATCAACCGTTATCACCACCCGCTCAGCAGGCAGGTTCAGCTTTTTGGCAACGCCTTCAATAATGCGGATATTCGCCTGGTGCGGCACCAGCCAATCTACATCTGCATAAGAAAGGCCTTCAGCTTCCAGCGCTTCATCTACAGAAGAAGAAAGTTTGCCAACGGCATGGCGGAACACATCACGCCCGCTCATTTTCAGATGTCCGCTTTTATCTGGCTGCCCCACGGCACCATCCACATACAACAGATCACCCGCTGTACCATCGGAATGTAAATGCGTGGAAAGAATACCGCGCTCACCCGGCTCATCCGAGGCAGAAAGCACGACTGCGCCAGCACCATCCCCAAACAGCACACAGGTTGTACGGTCTTCCCAATCCATAATGCGGGAATACACTTCAGAGCCGATAACCAGCGCGTTCCGAATCTGGCCGGAACGGATAAACGCATCTGCGGTGGAAAGTGCAAAAATAAAGCCAGAGCATGCGGCAGTAATATCAAAGCCAAAGCCCTGCTTCATGCCCAATGCGGCCTGAACACGTACAGCCGTTGCAGGAAAAGCCTGATCTGGCGTGGCTGTCGCCACAAAAACTGCATCAATATCTTCAGCCGTTAGCCCCGCGTAGTCTAAGGCGCGCCGTGCGGCCTCTGCCCCCATGCTGGCTGCCGTATCATTCGGCCCAACAAGATGGCGGCGGGTGATACCTGTGCGGGTTTTGATCCATTCATCTGATGTTTCAAGACGTTCTGCCAGCTCTGCATTGCTAACAACCCGATCTGGCAGGAAACCGCCAAACCCTACCAGAAGCGAACGTTTCGCCATAAACCGTTCTTTCATTATCAGCCAACAGCATGCGGTAGCGACCCAACATGCCGCTACTGATCAGACAGTCTTGTACCAATCAGGAAACGGGAACCGCTGGCTCGCGCTCCTCCGCATTTTGCTGGGGAGAGAGAAGTGCACTCATATGGGAGAGACGATCACGGATACTGTCATTAAATCCGTGCGTCACCATATCCATCGCCACATCAACCGCTGCGGCAAAACCTTCTGCATCCGTGCCGCCGTGAGACTTAACAACCACACCGTTCAGGCCCACAAAAACGGCCCCATTGTAACGGCGCGGATCAAGCCATTCCTTCATGCGTTCCAAACCCGGACGCACAAGCAGATATCCAATTTTGGAAACAATACCACGCTTAAATACGCGCCGCAGGAGAGTGGTTGCCATTTTAAGCACCCCTTCCCCGGTTTTAAGCGCGACATTTCCGGTAAACCCATCAGTTACAACCACATCGGTTGTACCTGCGGTAATATCATGCCCTTCCACAAAACCATGGAACTGCGAAGCCAATGGGCTTTCTCGCAGGGCTTCTGCTGCTACGCGCAGCTTTTCATCACCCTTCAGCTCTTCCGAACCGATATTGAGCAACCCGATAGAAGGCGCAGGCAGCCCCAACACAGCCTTGGCAAAAGCTTCACCCATTACGGCAAACTCTACAAGGTTGCGCCAGTCACACGCCACATTCGCACCCAAATCCAGCATGACCACATCACCCTTGATGGTAGGGCTGATGGCCGCCATGGCCGGACGGGAAATACCCGGAAGGGTTTTGACAACAATCTTGGCCAAAGCCAGCATGGCACCGCTGTTACCAGCAGAAACCACACCACGGGCGCGGCCACTTGCCACGGCATCCATGGCAAGGCGCATGGACGATCGCCGCATCCGCAAAGCAGATGTTGGCTTCATATCCATTGGGATAGACTGATCCGTATGCGAGATGGTGCATATGGATGCAGCCTTGGGGTACTTTGCCAGCAAAGGCCGCAACTGGGATTCATCTCCCAGCAGCAGCACCTTGATGCCTCGGTGCCGTTCAGCGGCGGCGGCGAGCCCGGCGACAACAACTTCCGGAGCCCCATCACCTCCCATTCCATCCACGGCAAGGCTGAACACCTCGTCCTGTTCAGAAAGGGAATTATCTGGAATCTCGGTCTTGTTCATGCCTGCTTCTCTGCCATACCGCAGATGCCTTGCTCCCACAGAACGCGCATCACGCTGCAATGCGCGTTTTACCGCAAACCCACGCTATTAAGCGCGGACAGCAACCTTAAGTGCCTTACCAGAAGCAACCACTTCACGACCATCGTAATGGCCACAATGGCTGCACACATGGTGCGGGCGCTTCAGTTCGCCACAGTTAGAGCATTCAGCAAAAGCTTCCACGTTCAGAGCTTCATGGCTGCGACGCATGCCACGACGTGAAGGCGAGGTTTTCTTCTTGGGTACAGCCATGAGCCCGAGCCCCCTCTTGAAAAACGGTTTAAAAACGCCCGGCAGCGTGTTTTTTCACCCCACCGGACAACAACACAGGTTTATCACCAGACTGAGCCGGGGCCTCTAGCAGACAGCAAGCATTTTCGCAAGCAATCCAGAAAGAAAACCCGTACCGCGCCTAGATCAGGCCTTCCCCGGTTTTAGCCGAGACAGGGCCGCAAAGGGGTTCTGCTTTTCATCCTGCTCCCCTTCTTCCAGAAGCTTTTCTGCTTCTTCCTCGCTCAGAACAAGGCCTTCTGGCAGATCAATTTCCGGCGCATGTGGGTATGGGTCCAGATCAAGCGCAAACTGCTCTACAGCAGCTTCACCCAAGTCAATATCCTGCCCTTCATACGGAATTTCATCAATTGCATCCAAATCAGGCTCTTCGGGTTCTACAAACCGTTCAGAAGGCACAAACCGAACGTTGAATGCTCCTGCCAGAACATCCTCAAAGTTTTCAAGGCTGACAACGCAGGTCTGCGTATAATGAACAGCCAGCGCACCTTCTGCCTCCACCACGCTGTGCCGATCGGCCTTAAGCAGATACCGACAGCGGAAAAGTGTAATTTTTGGCAAACCAAGGCGGCGGGCAATCGCTGCACATTCCTGTTCTGTTGCTTCCACCGTCACTGCAGTTTCCTGCCCTCCGATTCGGCGCAATGCCATTGGGCGGGAAAATTCTGGTTTTTCAGACATGGCAGCCTCCTGAGCTGGCAGAGGAAGATCGTTTACAGGGGCGCATACACTTACGGGCACACCCCCATCTGCAACGCTTTTTCTAATTGGGGCTTTTTGAAGGAAAGCTAAAGGGGGTAAAGTGTAAAAACGAATGGAAAAAACCATTCTGTAATTGACGCTTCGTATCAGTTTGAGGCATCCGACTGTTACATGGCCGCGATGTGCGGATGCCTTAAATGTTATACTTAGGGAAGCCTCAACCGAATGAAGCAGCCACGCCAGAACAAAATATCACGCCTGCGGAATACCTGCGGCGCGTTGGCGGCAGTAATAGCGCTTTCTGGCTGCGCCGTGTTTGGGCCAACCCCCACGCCCCGTGGCTCTTTGATTGAGGCAGATGATTACAACCAGCTTATCCCCGGCGCCAGCACACGGGCCGATGCGTTAGATCTGCTAGGCTCTCCCACCACCAAGGGAGCATTTGATGACAACACATGGATCTATATTTCCATGAGCACATATCTGATTCCCATGGATTTTCCGGGAATCGGCAAGCAGCAGGTTGTGGTGCTGAAGTTTGATGATGCAGGCAACCTTCAGAGCTTACGCACGCTGAACAAAAAAGATTCCCGCTCTGTCGCCATGATCAACAGCATCACCCCCACGCCGGGCACAAAAATTAACATCCTGCAGCAGATTCTGGGGAACGTGGGCCGCTACAACCCCATGCAGAACATGATGGGCGCGGGCTCCGCAGGCGGTGGCGCAGGCGGTATGGGCATGAACAATCAGGGGCCAGGCCACTTTGGTTCTGGCAACTCTCTGTAACCACCAGCAGGTCTAGCGCGGCAGGAACAGCCTGACGCGCAGACCACCCATTGGGGAATCCAACAATTCCATCTCGCCGCCATGTGCACGCACGATATCGCGTGAGATTGTTAGCCCCAGCCCGGTTCCACCCCCACGCCCGCTCTCAAAAGCCCGTAGAACGCCATCTCGACGTTCTGGGGGGATACCCGGCCCATCATCATCTACCATCACCACAACGCCATCTGATTGGCCCTGAGCGCTTAAATTGATATGCTTTGCATAGCGCCGGGCATTATCCACCAAATTGGTTAATGCGCGGCGCATGGCATCTGGGCGCATATGCACGCGCAACCCCTGCGCCACACGCACGGAAAAAACATGCGCGCCAGCGCGCCGGGCCGCAGCAGCCACGTCTTCCAAAAAGGGTTCTATTTCGGTTTCCGCAACATTTTCGGCCCCTTCCCCCCGCGCAAAGGCCAAATAACTGGCAATCATGTGCTCCATTTCAGCCACATCACCAATCATGTCCTCCACGTCGGGTTGAATATCCTCTGCGCGCACCATGCCGGTACGGGGCATCATGTCCAAAGAAAGCCGCAAACGGGTAAGTGGCGTGCGCAAATCATGCGATACACCCGCCAGAACCCCCGTGCGTTGCGATACAAAACGGTAAATCCGATCCTGCATGCGGTTAAAGGCCACAGCAGCTTTACGCACTTCCTGCGCCCCTGCCGGGCGAATAGGGCCAATATCACGCCCAAGCCCGAACTGTTCGGCTGCATGGGCCAACCGCCGGATAGCCCGCACCTGGTTACGCATGAACAGGCTGGCAATCACAAACAACAGCAAGGAACTGCCAACAGCCCACGCCACAAACAGCCAGATCTGCCCCATATCCAACCGCTTACGCGGTGCTTCTACATCCAGCACACCATCAGGCAACTGAATAGAAATTTTGACTGTATGGGGGTCTTCCCGCCAGTTTACAAAAAACGGATAGCTAATGGAGGCACGTAAGGCGCGGGCCAGATCTTCATCCATAGGCCCCAACACATGGGTAGAGCCAAAACGCCTAAGCCGTGCATTGGAATGCCACGATTCCACCAACTGCAAATGCTGCTGGGCTTGCTCTACAAACCACTGCCTGTCTGCCGGTTTTTTCAAACGCTCCAAGGCGTTCAATGAGAGCACAATTTCCGATGTAACGGAATCTGAAAGACGCCGCGAGGCAACTTGTAGAAAATTACCGTAAAACACTTCCAGCGCGATGCCCTGTGTGATCAGCAAGGGAATCAACACAATCAGCAAAGATCTCGCCAGAAGCGAACGTGGAAGCACGCGCCGCATGGATTTTTCCACCCTGCGTGATTTCCAGAATGAGGATGGAAAAAGCTTTAGCCCGCTGCGCTGCATGATCTCGTCTTACAGCCCGGGTTTGAGCACATACCCACGCCCACGGATGGTATGCAGGTATCGTGGTTCCTTGGGGTCGGGCTCAATACGCCGCCTAAGACGCGTAACCTGCACATCTACGGCGCGTTCTCCAATTTCCGCCATGTCCAGCGCCTTGGCGATTTCCTCCCGCGAGAACACATCATTAGGCCTGCGCGCCAATACGGAAAGCAAAGCGGCCTCCCCTCCCGTAAGATGGATGGTGCCATTGGGGCCGCTAAGAATAAGCCGAACCGGATCAAACTCCTTATCCCCTAACCGCACGATGCGCAGATTATCCGTTGCCGGAGCAGGCTGATGCCGGCGCAAATGTGCTTTCAGGCGCAAAAGCAGCTCACGCGGCTCAAAAGGTTTACCCAGATAATCATCTGCCCCAGCTTCCAGCCCCGTAATACGGTCTGCTGGCTCTCCTCGTGCCGTAAGAAGCAGAATGGGAAGTTCCTGCCCCTCATCACGCAGTGCGCGTGTCAGCTCCAAACCGTTTTCACCCGGCATGGTCACATCCAGCACCATGGCATCGGGTTGAATACCTTCCAGCGTTTGCCGTGCTTCTGCCGCACTAGCCGCCACGCTTACCCGAAAACCGTGCTCAAACAGGTAACGCTGTAACAGCCGCCGCAACCGTGGGTCATCATCCACCACGATAACATGCGGGGCGACATCTTCTTCCACACTCTCGCGCTCATGCTCCATGCCGCCCTCCTTTTTTGCCTGCTGCATCTTCATTCAGCACAGACCGACTCTGCTCGGATAACATTCCACGCATCACGCGCCGAAACCCTTCTACGGCTGCGCCTCCTGCCTCCCGGTACGCTGCCACAAGGCGCTGGCGCACAACAGCAAACAATCTGGCTTCTGCCGCCTTACCTTCTGGGCTTAAAAAAAGCAGACGCTGCCGCCTGTCTTGGCGGCCCGGTTGGCTTTCCAGATACTGCCTTGCTTCCAGTTCATGCATGGTGCGGCCAAGGCTTTGTTTTGTCACCCCCAACACAGCTTGAAGGCGACTAACTGGAATACCGGGGCTAAATGCCAGAACCTGCAACACCCGGTAATGCGCGTGCCCCAAGCCATCTTCTTCTAAAACGGGTTCAACAGCCTGCGCCATATCGCGCGATGCCAGAAACATGAGGGTTTGCGCCAGCCTCAACTGCTCTTCCCGTAGAAAGAGCAGGTCTGCCCCTGCTGTTTCATGAGGTAGGGACATATGCATTCAGGCTCCCTGCTTTTAAGCGCGCGCCATAAAGGGAAAACCACCCATACGGGCCTTGATACGCCCAAAACGCAGAACATCTGCCAGACGTCTGTCCACAAACGCAGCCAAAGCGGCTTCATTATCGCCACGGGCCAGCCAGTACAGCAACACAGAGGCATATACACCGCCCAAGCTCAGGCGCTTGGTCATGTAAGTTAGCCCAGAAGAGTCATCCTGCGCGGCCTGCCAGATGGCATTAACGGTGCGCATCATGCTTCGGCGCAGCGCTTTTCCCTCACACGGTGCCAGCAAAACAGAAAGGCCCTTGCGCGAAGCTGCACGGACAGACGCATCTGCTGGGAGCCGATACAGCAGCGCCTGCCTTACACGCTGGCTTAGCCGAGCTTCTTCCGTATCCCACATAGCTTCCAGCATATCTCTGTCACACAGATCAAACCACGCTTCCACAAGCTCCGCACTCCCACCCGGAAACAGCAGGTCAGCATCTGGGCCTGCCACTTGCAGCAGCACATCCATGCCCCATCCGCGCTCTCCGGCCACCGCAGCCATTTTACGCAAGATCTCATCCCGCGCAGGGTCACGCTCCAAAGGCGCAGGCATAATGCCAGCAGCCAAAGTTGCCACTGCCAATGAGATAGCCTGACTTATCTTACCTGCACCCGTGCTCATGCTTTATGCCCCATACCGTGTGATTTCTTTTGCAAATCCAAATTTGCTCATATCCGTCATCCGCATGGGATAGAGGATTCCATCCAGATGATCCATTTCGTGCTGCATGACATGCGCCCGAAAGCCCGTGGCCATGCCTTCCACCTTCTGACCATGCTGATCAAACCCAGCATACCATATGCGCTTATAACGCGGCACTTCCCCACGCAGGTCAGGCAGAGAAAGGCAGCCTTCCGCCCGCAGCTGCATTTCCTCATCAACTGGCGTTAAAATCGGGTTGATTAAAGCCTGCACAGGCAAAGGCGGATCATCTTCCCCTTCACTGCGTGCCAGCGGCACGCTGTAAATAAAAAGCCTTTGAGACACAAAAACCTGTGGGGCCGCCAACCCTACGCCACCGCTTTCTTCCAGAGTTTCACGCATATCCACTATCAGGCGCTGAATATCTGGGGCTGTGGGGTCTGGCACCTCCTGCGCGGGCTGCCTTAAAACCGGGTGCCCCATGCGGGCTATTGCAAGAACTGCCATTTTTCACCCCATTTCTATGGAGGTTGCACAATAAAAGCACTCAGAAGTGCATTTTAAACACGAAAGAACAAATTGTATCTTGTCTAAAGGCCGTGTTATAGAGGCCGCCAACAAAGGAATCGGCGCCCCGCAAGGCCGCGACGGTTCCGGTTCCGTATAATCTACAAAAAGCCGGGTTACCCGGATTTTTCTGAAACAGGGGTTAGAGACCAAGTGCACGTTCTCGTCCGTGACAACAATGTCGATCAGGCTCTTAAAGCGCTCAAGAAGAAAATGCAGCGTGAAGGAATCTTCCGTGAAATGAAGCTGCGTCGGCACTACGAAAAGCCGTCTGAGCGCAAGGCCCGTGAAGCGGCAGAAGCCGTGCGCCGTGCTCGTAAGATGGAACGCAAGCGTCTGGAACGCGAAGGCTTCTAAGCCTTTCCATCCTTCTATCCAAAAAAGGCCGGCATCCTACGGATGTTCCGGCCTTTTTTGTGCCTGCTATGTTTGATAGCTTCGCGCACATAAAAAAAGCCGCCCCACCTGAAGTGGAGCGGCTTTTTTAACTGGTAGCTTGCTAAAAGCGTTACTTCTGGAGCTTATCCAGCTCCCGCACAATGGCTTCACCCATAACGGATGTGCCAACGCGCGCCATGCCTTCGCTCATGATATCTGCTGTGCGCAGACCGCTTTCCAACACGTTGGAAACTGCCTGCTCAATCATGTTTGCTTCTTCCTGCTTGTTCAGGGAGTAACGCAGCAGCATGGCAAAAGATAGAATCTGCGCAATTGGGTTTGCAATGCCCTGTCCGGCAATATCGGGCGCACTACCATGAATGGGCTCATACAGCGCAGGGAATTTGCCATTTTCACGCACAGCACCCAGCGTTGCAGAAGGCAGCATACCCAAGCTGCCTGTTAGCATAGATGCAAGGTCAGACAGCAGATCACCAAACAGGTTGCCTGTTACAATCACATCAAACTGGCGCGGGTTACGCACCATCTGCATGGCGCAGTTATCGGCCAGCATGTGAGAGAGTTCTACATCCGAGAATTCTTTGGCGTGCACATCTGTCACCACTTCCTTCCACAGAAGGCCGCTTTCCATGACATTGCATTTTTCAACAGAGCACACACGGTTGGACCGCTTGCGCGCCAGATCAAACGCCACACGTGCCACACGTTCAATTTCGGATGTGGTGTAAACTTCTGTGTTCACACCGCGCTTGCTGCCATCTGGCAGGGTTTCAATGCCACGTGGGTTGCCAAAATAGATACCGCCCACCGTTTCACGCACGATCATAATATCCAGACCGCGCACCACATCCGGCTTAAGCGTGCTGGCATCAACCAGTGCATCAAACACTTTGGCGGGGCGCAAGTTGGCAAACAGCCCCAGTTCCTGCCGCAGCTTGAGAATGGCTACTTCCGGGCGCTTTTCAAACCCCACATGTGCCCATTTTGGATCCCCCACCGAGCCAAACAGCACAGCATCCGCCGCCCAGGCCTTCTCGATCACTTCATCACGGATAGGCACACCGTATTCTGCCAGAGAAGCACCACCAACCAGATCTTCCGTAATATCGAAGGACAGGCCACGACGGCTTTCCAGCCATGAAATAACGTGCCGGACTTCCCGCATGATTTCGGGGCCAATACCGTCACCCGGCAGAACAAGAAGTTTTATGGCTGTGTTCTGTGCAGTCATCATGCAGCTCCAGAATAATCAATCAATATGAATGGAAGGCATCCAGGGTTTTTCCCGGTTTTCCCGGTTTTCATACCCTTCGATATTTGTTTCGTGCTGAAGTGTCTGGCCAATATCATCCAGCCCTTCCAACAGCATATGCTTGCGGAACGGATCGATTTCAAAAGGCACTTCCTGCCCATCTGGCCGCACAATCACCTGCCGGGGCAGATCAACCGTAAGGCGGGCATTGCTGCCCATGCTGGCATCCTCCATCAGCTCATCGCAAATTTCGCGCGGCAGACGGATCGGCAAAATGCCGTTTTTGAAGCAGTTATTGAAAAAGATATCTGCAAAAGAAGGGGCAATCACGCACCGGATGCCAAAATCCAACAATGCCCAAGGCGCATGCTCACGAGAAGAACCGCAACCCAGATTATCATAGGTAATCAGGATTTCGGCTTTGCGCCATGGCTCTTTATTCAGCACAAAATCCGGGTTTTCTTTGCCATCTGGCAGATAGCGCATAGCATCAAAGGCATTTTTGCCCAAACCAGTGCGCTGCGTGGTTTTAAGAAACCGTGCCGGAATAATTTTATCCGTATCAATGTTAGCTTCTGGCAGAGCCGCAGCAATAGCCGACAGGGTTGTAAATTTTTCCATTATGCCAGCTCCCTTACATCAGTCAGGCACCCGGTAACGGCAGCAGCAGCAGCCATAGCTGGAGACAGCAGATGTGTGCGACCACCCGGCCCCTGACGCCCTTCAAAATTACGGTTGGATGTAGAAGCGCAACGCTGGCCCGGTGTCAGCCGATCCGGGTTCATGCCGAGGCACATAGAGCACCCGGCCTCACGCCATTCAAAACCGGCATCCAGAAAAATCTGATCCAGACCTTCTTCTTCTGCCTGCCGCTTTACGTTGCCCGAACCCGGCACAATCATGGCGCGCACGCCTTCAGCCACCTTGCGGCCAGCGGCTATCTGCGCAGCGGCACGCAAATCTTCAATGCGGCTGTTGGTGCAAGACCCAATAAAAACCACATCAATCGGTGTGCCTGCAATTTTCTGCCCGGCTTCCAGCCCCATGTAGTCCAGCATGCGCTGCATCTGGGTGCGCTTGGCCTCATCTGCTTCATCAGCAGGGTTAGGCACGGCAGCCGTAATGGGCAGCACTGTTTCTGGGCTGGTGCCCCATGTCAGGCTAGGGCTGATATCTTCTGCCCGAAGCGTCACTTCCTTATCGAAATGCGCGCCTTCATCAGAAGCCAGCGTTTTCCAGTAGGCAACGGCCTTATCAAACTCTTCGCCCTTGGGGGCAAAGGGACGGCCACGCACATATTCAAATGTGGTTTCATCTGGCGCAACCATACCTGCACGTGCACCGGCCTCAATCGCCATGTTGCACAGCGTCATGCGGCCAGCCATATCCAGACCACGAATGGCGGAGCCAGCAAATTCAATAACATGCCCTGTGCCACCAGCCGTGCCAATGTGCCCGATAATAGCCAGCATGATATCTTTGGCAGAAACACCAGCGCCCAGCGCGCCATCTACCGTAACGCGCATGTTTTTGGCTGGCCGCTGCAGAATGGTCTGCGTAGCCATAACATGCTCAACTTCCGATGTGCCGATACCGAAAGCCAGCGAACCCAGAGCACCATGCGTAGAAGTATGGGAATCACCACACACAATGGTCATGCCTGGCAGAGAAATCCCCTGCTCTGGCCCGACAACGTGCACAATACCCTGATTGGCAGACAGCAGCGGGAAATACGGAACCCCGAATTCCTTAACGTTGCGTTCCAGCGTTTCAATCTGGTTACGGCTATCAGCTTCTTCAATCGGCTGGGTACGGTCAGACGTGGGCACGTTGTGATCAACCACCGCCACCGTTTTTTCCGGATGGCGCAGTTTACGCCCTGCCAGACGCAAGCCTTCAAAAGCCTGCGGGCTGGTGACTTCGTGCACAAGGTGCCGGTCAATATAAAGAATAGAGGTGCCGTCCGGCAGAGTTTCAACGACGTGATCATCCCAGATCTTGTCGAACAACGTACGCGGGCCCATGCCCTCCTCCTTTATATTTCTTACGCTACATGCACCAGCACACCTATTGGGCTAGCGCTGTTGTGGTATGCCTATATATCAAAAAGACCCGACTGACATAGGCCAGCCGGGTTTTAAAAACCATATCAGACCGCAGTAAACGGTTATATGGTTTTAGTTGGCTGCCGGGGCAACCACTTCACGCGGGCGTTCTGCAATACGTGCAGACTTACCGCTACGGCCACGCAGGTAGTACAGTTTTGCACGACGCACTTTACCACGACGCACAACCTTGATTTCTGCCACCGTAGGTGCGTACAGCGGGAACACACGTTCCACACCTTCACCATTGGAAATTTTGCGCACGGTGAAGTTGCTGTTCAGGCCCTTGTTGGAACGGGCAATCACAACGCCTTCAAAAGCCTGCAGACGGGTACGTTCACCTTCCTGCACCTTAACGGAAACGCGCACCGTATCACCGGCTTCGAATTCCGGAACAGCGCGCTCTGCTGTCAGACGCTTAATTTCTGCAGCTTCATACTGCTGAATGATGTTCATGTCGGTATCCTTCCTCAAACCCCAAAATGGTCTGTCTGTGCGGCCCCGCCCACAGCTTCAGCCATGTTTCTTTCCTTGCGAGCCAGCCAGGCAGACCACAGATCCGGCCTTCTTTCCCGCGTTATTTGTTCTGCCTGCTTCTGCCTCCAGGCCGCGATGGCGGCATGATTGCCCGAAAGCAGGATTTCCGGCACAGCGCGCCCTTCCCACTCGGCAGGACGGGTATAGTGCGGATATTCAAGCAGCCCTTCGGAAAAACTTTCCTCTACGCCACTTTCTTCACACCCCATCACGCCGGGCAGCAGGCGCACACACGCATCCAGCAACACCAGTGCGGCAGTTTCCCCACCAGAGAGAATGTAATCTCCGATAGATACCTGCTCGACGTCATGCGCTTGCAGCACACGTTCGTCCACACCTTCAAACCGACCACACAGCAACAACACCCCAGAACCAGCCGCATAACGCCGCACATCCTGCTGCGTTAAAGGCCGCCCACGTGGCGTAAGATACACACGCGGCACATCCGCTGGCGCCTGAGAGGCAGCAAAAGCGGCATCCACCACATCTGGGCGGATAACCATGCCTGCACCACCACCAAACGGTGTATCATCCACTGCACGATGCCGACCCAGACCATGCTGCCGCAGATCTTCCGTCCGACATGTCCACAAGCCTTTTTCCAGTGCTCGCCCTGCAAGGGAAAGCCCCAGTGGGCCCGGAAACATTTCAGGAAACAGCGTGAGCACAGTGGCCTGCCAGTTCATGGCTGCACCTCTGTTTTCTGCCGTTTACCAACGCCGCGTCCTTCTTCGCCCGAAACTTCTTCGGGGCGCACCACCGTAATTGTCCGTTGTTCCAGATGAACCTGCGGCACACAGGCCTGGGTAAACGGAACAAGGGAACCATCACTCAGTTCCAGACTGGCGCCAGCTCCATAATCATGCACCATCACAACACGACCAAGAGAAAGACCGTTTTCGAATGCTTCCATGCCAATCAGATCAGCATGATAGAATTCTTCTTCCTCAGGTTCGGGCAAAGCTGTGCGCGGCACATACAGGCGGGTGTTTACCAATGCCTGCGCGGCATCGCGATCAGCCAGCGGCGTGCCATTGGCATCCCGCAATTCGGCCACGCTATCCGCCCCACGCCAACTAAGGAACCATTTACGGCCCTGATCATCCTGCAATGCCCCAGACTGCTCCAGCGTTTGTGGGTTTTCCGCATAAGCGCGCACACGCACAAGGCCGCGCACACCATGCGGTTTACCAACAACGCCCATCAGAATGAGGTTTGAACACATGATGGTTTCAGGCTTTAGGCAGCAGCGGCTTCGGCAGCTTTAGCGGCTTCAGCAGCGCGTGCCTGTGCCTTCTTCTTCGGAGCAGACTTTTTCGGCTGTTCACGATAAGCGGGCTTTGGTGCCAGACCAGCGTTACCAAGGAAGCGTGCAACGCGATCTGTCGGCTGAGCGCCTTCAGACAGCCAATGCTTGATGCGTTCTTCCGTCAGGCGCACGCGTTCAGCGTGGTCAGACGGCAGCATTGGGTTGTAAGCGCCAACCTTTTCAATGAAACGACCATCACGCGGGCAACGGCTATCTGCCACAACAATGTGGTAGTAAGGACGCTTCTTGGCACCTGCACGGGCAAGACGAATTTTAAGACTCATTCGGAGTTACTCCAGACCCAAAAATAAAAAACCCGAAAAACTGCTTCTAGAAACAGACCGCCTTAGCGGAAAGGATTGCCACCAGGTCCACCCGGCGGCCCTCCCCCTCCCATTCCTTTCGGCATGAGCGCGGACATTCCCTGGCGCATGAGACCTTTCAAGCCCAGTTTGTTGAAGCGCTTCATCATGGAGGACATCATATCAAACTGCTTCAGCAGCTTGTTAACATCCTGAACTGTAGATCCAGACCCGGCAGCAATACGCTTTTTGCGCGATGCCTTGATAATGGCAGGCTTTTTGCGCTCTGCCTTGGTCATGGAAGAAATAATGGCAAGGTGCTTTTTCAGGATCGAGGTATCAAGATCCTTGTCCCCCAAAGCTTCCTTAACTTTACCCATGCCCGGCAGCATGCCCAGAATACCGGAAATGGACCCCAGCTTATTGATCTGGCGGATCTGGGATGCGTAGTCATCCAGATCGAACTTGCCCGCCATCATCTTCTGGGCGAGGCGTTCACCTTCTTCCTGATCAAGCGTATCGGCGGCTTTTTCAACAAGCCCGGCAATATCGCCCAAGCCAAGAATACGGCCGGCCACACGTTCTGGATAAAACTCATCCAGCCCGTCCAGCTTTTCACCCGTACCAATCAGCTTAATAGGGGCACCGGTAATGGCGCGCATAGAAAGCGCTGCACCACCGCGGGAATCACCGTCCATCCGGGTCATGACAACGCCGGTTACGCCCACAGCCTCATTAAAGGCCTTAGCGGTATTCACGGCATCCTGCCCGGTCATGGCATCTACAACCAGCAGAGTTTCTGCCGGATGCGTGACATCACGAATCTGCCGCACCTCGTCCATCAACGCTTCGTCTATGGAAAGACGACCGGCGGTATCGAGGATAACGACATCGTAACCTTCAAGCCGCCCCGTATCGAGGGCACGCTTGGCAATTTCTACAGGTGCCTGCCCAGCGACAATCGGCAGGGACGTAACACCAACCTGCTCTGCCAACTGCGCAAGCTGCAACTGCGCTGCAGGGCGCTGCGTATCCAGAGAAGCAAGCAGAACCTTTTTACGTTCACGCGTTTTAAGGCGCAGGGCCAGCTTACCAGAGGTGGTGGTTTTACCAGACCCCTGCAAACCAACCATAAGAACGGGCACAGGCGGAGCGGAATTAAGATTAAGGGGAACAGCCCCCGCACCGCCAAGAGCATCAATAAGTGCATCATTGACGATTTTGGCGACAGCCTGACCGGGAGAAATGCTTTCCAGCACCTCATGCCCAACGGCACGTTCCTTAACTTTATTAACGAAGTCTTTAACAACAGGCAGCGCAACGTCGGCGTCCAGCATAGCCAGACGGACTTCCCGCATTGCCTCCAGAACATCGGCTTCAGACAGCGCTCCCTGTTTAGCGAGGCCATCAAAAACGCCGGAAAGCTTGCCTGAAAGAGCTTCGAACAAAAGTATCACACCCCATAACAAGACGCGCCACTGCGCGAACACTCGCGGAGTGGCGGGCCTGATTTGTTGCAGGGGTTACGGGATACCCCTGCGAGAGTCAAGAACCTTCTGGCGGTTTACTTGCCAGATTTGTCTGCATCAGCCGCTGGGGCCGGATGTTCTACCGCATGCAGCTGATCCAGCAGATCATGAATTTTCACCTGGCGCGCGTGGATTTGTGCCAGCTGATCGGTGGTCAGCACATCATGGATGCGGGAAGCCGTTTCCAGATGCTGAGATTCACGCTGGGCGCGCAGGGTAGCCATTTCCTGCTGCAAAGTTGCAACCTTGTCTTTATCCACCGGGCCGGGAGATGTCAGGGCATCTTCAATCTGGCGGTGGATTTTGTCGAAATCACCACGGAGATCCTGCGCCTGATCCTGACGGTGTGCTTCCTGCAGGATGGTCTGGATCTGCTTGCGCTGCTTTTTGGTAAGATCAATGCCATCCAGAGCATTCAGCCCTGCACCCGGAATGCCGGGGCCAAAGCCGTTTCCATTAAATCCGTTACCCGGTTCTGCATGTGCGCTTACGCCTGCAACAGAAACACCTGCAGCCACAATTGCTGCCAGAAGGGTCTTTTTGATTTTCATAATGTCTATGCTCCTTAAAAGCTTGAACTGCTTCATACTTGGGGAAGATTGCAAACTTGCCAAGGGTTACGCCGAATATAAATCCTTAGGCATTAAGGTTGACATCAAACCGCAGGCTTGCGCGCCAGTTCTAGAAAACGGGCGGCATCGGCCACTTCCCGCTGTATACCGGCAATACGGTCTGTTATTTCCGTATCCTCACCCCATACAGCCATCTGCATACGTTCATCCAGCGTTGCACTGGCCACCAGCTCATCTACAGAACCTGCACCATTCACCAGCGCCAAACCCAGCACAAGGCTCCCCAATGCAGGCACAGAAACAGCAAGCACAGCCAATTCCGCTGGGCTCAGTTTTTCCATGGCATCATAGAGCTTTTGCAACGACTCTTCAGGCTGCACAATTGGCATCACGCCAGAGGATGTGTGCAGGGTGACGCCATATTGCTTACGCAGCCACTCCAGCCACGGGTTCCATTCCTTACGCTGGGCTTGTGCCAGCTTACCTTCCCCCGGCTCCCGGTAGCACAGCAGATCACTTCCCGCATAAGCCAGAAGGCTGCGTAAAACCCCTTCCCGCTCTGCAGGAATACGCTCGATCATGGAGCCTGCAATGCCGGTAAGAGGCAAATCCGCAGGTGAAAAACGACCATCTGCATTTTGCCCGGCAGCTTGCCATTCCGCCGCCAGTGCATCTGCCAACGCGCGAGACTTTACACATAGCGGAGTCTTGCGTGGCAGACGGATACTGCGCCCATCAAGCTGCACCACAAAGCCTTGCTCTTCCGGCGCGACATTGGCCTGCTTCCAGAACCGTTTACGGCCAGCAGGCGCATTGCCAGAAACATTATGTTCGGTAGATGCCATTTTCATTGGAACAGCCCCAAGCCACGCAACATGTTCATGACCTTTCCTTCCTTGCCCGCTTTTTTCTGCGGGGCATCTGGCCCAGCCACACCCTCACGCGCAGCGGAAAGCATAGAGGGGCAACTATCTCCCTCTCCATCATTTCCACCAATGCTTATGCCGTATCGGCCCTCGTAAGCCGGGTCCATACGCGGTTTGGGGTCTGACAATGTACCTGCCACCGCAACATCGGAAGAAGCCGAAGCCCCACCTAGCAACACGCGAGGAGACAGATGCATATCTAGCGCCTGAGAGCCCAGCCCCACTGTGCCGTGCCCATGCAGAACCAGAAACGGCGTTTCCAGCCCCAGCATATCAATATTGGCGTTACCCTGCGCAAACTGCATATGGCTGCCAAAGCACCTGACTGGCATTTTGCCTTTAACAGGCACCTGCGGCCCTAAAAGCGTGCGAATAGCAGCCCCACTTACGCTGCCATCCACAACCGAAATCCCAAGGTGACCATCCAGATTGTTGCGCCGATCTTCCGGCGTTTCCCCTTGCGTGGAAACCGCCCCCACCAGCTGCACCGTGCCAGAAAGAGACGCAGAAAGGCCAAGCCAGCGCTCAACAACTGGCAATGGTAAAAACACCGGATGCGCCGCCAATTCAATCTGAGGCACAGCACCTGCGACATCATACACCAAGCGGCCGGCTTGCTGGAAACCATTGCCCTCTGCCTGCACGGGCTCAAGTGTCAGCCTGCTATTTTGCAACGTAGCGTGCGTGCTGACATGCGCCCATGTGACACCTTGCCAATTTACACTTTGCGCCTGCACATCCACGGCACCATGCGCGCCACGCAGCACATCCGGCACAGCATGGTGCCGCACCAGCGCAGCCGTATCGGCAACATCTATGCGCCCATCTACCTTAAGATCATTGGCGGCTGGCAGATCACCACCGGGCACCACATGCGCAAGCTGGCCATGCACATCCAACGCAGAAGCCCCAGCACTTAGGGTGCCTGTGCCATGTATGCTGGATTCACCCTGCGTAAGCGTTAAATCTACCGGCACAACCTGCTGCGCAACGTGCTCAGGCTGAGCCAACTGCTGCATTGTACCAACCGTGCCACGCAGGCTTAATACCTGCGCCCCAACCTGACCATCAATCTGAGCCGTCACCGGGTCTGTTGGCCGGGCTGTGTCTATCACCACACGTGTTAACGCAGCCTGTGGCAACCATGCGCCCACATCCACATTTTCTGCCCGCACATGCAGGCTTTGTGGCGCAGGCTGCGCCCCCTGCCCACCAACAGCCATATCTATAGATACGTTACGGCCATCTGGCAGATTTGCATGTGGGAAAAAGACATTCAGATCACGCAGTTGCGCAACAGAGCCACCAATCTGCAACGCATAGGCCTTTTGGCCCTGTGGATCTGTGATGGACCCATCTATATGGGCCAACCCAGCAGGATGACCATTAACGGTAAGGGAAATTCTGAGCTGCATTGGCAACTGGGCAGACATTGGCAACAAAGGCCCAGTTTGCCCGGTAAGCGCTAACTGACCAGCTCCTTTACGCAGCTTCACGTCAAAATCAGGCGCGTTACCTGAAAGCCCCTTAACCTTGCCTTCGGCAACCTGAAACGCACCGGAACGATGATGCACTGCATCAAGCCAAGCAACCTGCGCCTGCGTGAGTGAAAGATCTGAGACCGTTAGATTCCAGTGCATCTTACCGGAACTGGAAGAAGCCCCTCCGCCGCTGCTCTGGCGCTCCTCCGGTGTGAAGTGCCAGTCTGCCCGCCCATCCGCCAAACGCCGCAACTGCACTTGTGGGCTGATCAGGCTGACATCCTCAAACGCAATGCGGTGCGAAAACAGCGGCAACAATGCCAGCCGGGCACGGACTTGCCCGATATCCAGCATATTGACGCCATCTTCCGCCACGCTGGAAAGTTTGACGTCCTTTGCTTCCACCCATGGAAAAGGCAGAATCCACACATGCAACTGGCCGATTGTGAGGTGGCGGCCTGTGCTGCTTTCCACTGCATCGGCCAACCGTGTTTTAAGCCAGTCTGCATCCTGTGTGGCAGATACAATCGTGGCACCGCCCAGCGCCAGAACAGCGGCCCCCGCCAGCAGGCCGATTTTCCATTTCAGACGCATGTGCGTTTCTCCTGTTTCAACTTAAACCGTCCTTATGCTTGGCCACCACGGCGTGACGGTGGTGGTGTGGTGCCCGGCACAAACCCAAGGGTTCGGAAGGTTTCACGCATATGCGGCGGCAATTCGGCACTTACGGTTAAGCGCCCACCAGCCGGATGCGGCATATCCAGCATACGGGCATGCAGATGCAGCCTATCTGTAAAACCGGAAGGATGCGCAGCCGCCCCACCATATTTGGGATCACCCAAAATAGGCGTGCCTAAAGACTCGCAATGCACACGCAACTGATGCGTACGCCCGGTAAGCGGTGAAAGCTCCAGCCAAGAAAACTTGCGCGCAGCCGAATCCAGCACTTCGTAAACAGAACGTGCAAATTGCGCATCGGCATCCTTGCGGTCTGCCGCCACGGTTATGGAACCAGGGCCTGCACCCAAACGCGCCAATGGCTGGTCTATTTCACCCGAAAGTGGATCAGGCCGCCCAACCACAACAGCCCAGTAGATTTTTTTCACATCCCGGCCACGGAAGGATGCGGCCAGCTTGGCAGCCACACCGGGTGTGCGGGCTAACAGCAGCAAGCCGGAAGTATCTTTATCAATCCGGTGTACCAGCCGTGGGCGCGGGTCATCTTCTTCCCGCAGGCCATCCAGCATCATATCAATATGTTTGGTAATGCCGGGGCCACCCTGCACGGCAAGCCCTGCGGGTTTGTTGAGAACAATAACGTGCTTGTCCTGATACACCACCATCTTGCGGATTTCGCGCGCCAGTTTTTCATCCAGCGGGCGCGACACATCTCGCGCGGGTTTAGCGGCCATGGGTATGGGGGGCACACGCACCGTTTGCCCCGGTTCCAGCCGGGTAGAAGCTTCTACCCTTTTGCCCTCAACACGAATCTGGCCTGTGCGGCACAGTTTTTGAAGCGCCCCCTGCGTAAGATGCGGGTAATGGCGGCGAAAATAGCGATCCAGACGAATACCAGCTTCGTCTTCGCTTACGGTACGATTGACAACACTCATGCGCCGATATTCACGACTAACGCCGATCCCGCAAGCGGGACCATGTTTCTAGCCTGTGACGAACCTCCCGTTCATAGCCTCTGCCCGTTGGATTATAGAAGTTCTGCCGCCTCATACCGTCAGGGAAATAATTCTGGCCAGAAAAGCCTTCTTCCGCATCATGATCATACTGATAGCCCTTACCGTAGCCGATATCCTGCATCAGCTTTGTGGGGGCGTTTAGAATATGTGCAGGCGGCATCAGGCTGCCTGTGGCCTTGGCGGCACGGCGCGCGGCACCATAAGCCTTATAAACTGCATTGGATTTGGGGGCCGTGGCCAGATGCACCACAAGCTGTGCCAAAGCCAGCTCCCCCTCTGGTGAGCCTAGGCGCTCATATGTTTCCCAAGCAGCCACAGCCAATGGCAGGGCGTGTGGGTCTGCCATGCCGATATCTTCTGCTGCAAAGCGTGTCATGCGGCGGGCCAGATAACGTGGGTCTTCCCCCCCTTCCAGCATGCGGGCAAACCAGTAAAGGGCAGCATCCGGGTCTGATCCGCGCATGGATTTATGCAGCGCGGAAATAAGGTTGTAATGCTCTTCCCTATCCCGATCATACAAAATGGCGCGTTTTGCCAACAGGCGGGAAAGCGCCTGCGCATCCAGCGGCTTTTCTGTTTTCAGGCTTAAAAGCTGCTCCACCATGTTCAGCAGATAACGGCCATCACCGTCCGCCATGGCGCGGAGGGTTACGCGCCCATCTTCCGTAAGCGGCAAGGGCCGGCCTGTTTCTTCCTCCGCCCTTACCAGAAGGGCTTCACAAGCAGGGTCATCCAGCCGATTCAGCACCATGACCTGACAGCGCGAAAGCAAAGCCGAGTTGAGCGCGAAAGAAGGATTCTCGGTTGTAGCGCCTACCAACACAACGGTGCCGTCTTCCACAACAGGCAAAAAGCCATCCTGCTGTGCGCGATTGAAGCGATGAATTTCATCTACAAACAGCAGTGTGCCACCACCAGCTTCTGCTTGCCTGCGTGCGTTCTCGAACGCTTTCTTCAGATCCGCCACACCAGAAAAAACGGCGGAAAGCTGCACAAATTTCAGCCCCGCAGCTTGGGCCAACAGGCGCGCGATAGTAGTTTTACCCACACCCGGCCCACCCCACAGAATCAGACTGGCAAGAGAACCACGTTCGAGCATACGTGTTAGCGCACCATCTGGCCCCAACAGGTGAGCTTGCCCTACCACATCTTCCAGCCGCTGCGGGCGCAAACGGTCGGCCAATGGCTGTGTGGGCGCTGGCTTTTTACGTGCGTCCGCACTTCCTCCCTGCGATGGCTCAGGGGAAAGCCCAAAAAGATCATCACCCATTATCGGGGGTTCACGCTCTGCGGCCATGGCCTGCGTGCCTCACTTTAATCTGTCTCAATCTGTATGAATATATCGGCCTGCACGGCAGCTTTTTCCAGAAGAGAGGCGGAAAAAGCTGCTTTCAACACAGTTTAATCGTTCTCTGCGGGCAGTACGAAGGTGCTGGCTGGAATATCTGCGCCTGCATGCACATCAAACAAGGTTACGCGGGTTTCCCGCCCCTGCGCATCCAGCACACTCCATGATCGCAGAGCAACAGGTGTTTCATAAAAAACCAGCGTCAGGCTGCCATCACCTGGAGAAGACGTGCGCACAAGCGTTACCTGCACCAACCCGTTATCATGCTGAAAGCCCGTAACTGTTACATCATCTGTCAGGCTCACATGGGGGCGCAGCAAAAGGCCCAATGGTGTGCGCTCAATGGGAATAACCGTGGTTTGGTCCAGTTGGTTATCCCGGAACACAACCTTACCGCCATTTGCCACCAGAAGCAGTGGGGATGGTGGATCATACGCCAAACGCATCTGGCCAGGACGCTTCATCCATACGGTGCCGGTGGTGCGCTTTCCCTCTGCATCCAGTTGCTGAATGCGGGCCTGAAAGGTTTTGGATTGGTTGAGCGCCTGCTCAATCCTCTTCAGCCATGCTTTATCTGATGCAGAAAGCGCCACAGCAGCCGGTGCGGAAGAAGATGCCACGGGAATAGCCGTTTCACCGGTATCATCCTGTGCATAAGCCTGGCTGCCAGCCAGAACCAACCCCATAGCCGCTGGCAGAACAGCCCGGAAAATGGATTTCATGAACGTGGTTTCTTTCATATGAAACATGCCGGCTTATACAGCTATCAACCCAGCAACGAGCGCCAGCGCTACGGCCAAGCCAATTTCTCGATTAGCCCGAAACTGAGCCAAGCACAAAGCGGGGCTTGTGGGGTCTACCTTAAGGGCCTGTTGCCACAACAATATGGCAGGCACCACCAAAGCCACCCAAAACAACGGGCCAACCCCCGCCAAAACAGCCGCCACAGCCAACAAAACAAGCATCAGCCCGTAACAGGTGCCAATAAACCCACGTGCCCGCCCCACCATAAGGCGAGAGGTGGATTTTACACCAATACGGGCATCATCTTCCATATCCTGAAAGCCGTAGATGGTATCAAACCCCAGTTGCCAAACAATGGTTGCCGCATACAAAGCCGCCTGCGCCCAAGATAAATGCCCTGCGGCTGCCGCATACCCCATGGGTGCGCCAAACCCAAAGGTAAAGCCCATGACAAGCTGTGGCCACCACGTAAACCGCTTGGCCAATGGGTAAAGCGCTACCAACAGCAGGGATGAGACACCCAACACCCACGAAAGGCTGTTCAACTGCACCAGAACAGCCAAGCCTGCCAGCAAAAGCAGCACCAAAAACAGTGTCGCCTGCTTCATGCTCAACGCGCCAGATGCCAGTGGCCGCCCCGCTGTGCGCGCCACCTGCCGGTCTATGTCCCTATCCCACATATCGTTTACAACGCAGCCTGCGGCCCGCATAACAAGGCTGCCAATGCCAAACAGCACAATCAGCCGGATACGCTCGAAAGTAGCAACGCCCTGAGGCAGCAGAATGCCCCACATGCCCGGCAGCCATAAAAGCCACGTGCCTATGGGCCTATCCAGCCGTGCAAGCAAAGCATAGGCCTGCAATGCCGGTGGTAGATGGGCAATCCACCCTGTAATGCGGATATCTGTATGGCTGGAAGAAACTGACACGGCTGCTCACGTATCCTGTTCAGAAAGGCATATGGTGTTAAGGGCTGGTGTTCTATGCCACAAAGCGGGAATCACTTACACCTTTCAGCTCAGACAGACCCGGTAACCATGGTTGTAACAGATGCCACAGCGCACCTTCCGCGCCTTTACAATGCTCCAGAAACACTGGGAGACGCCCAAACGGGCCTAACTCTGCCCATTGCGCCAGATCAGGCCCGCTATCTGGGCACCGTGCTGCGCAAAAAAGCCGGAGACCATGTGCGCATCTTCAACGCAAAAAGTGGGGAATGGCTGGCACGCATTACGGAAATCCGGAAGGACAAAGGCTTTTTTGCGCTGGAACGCCAATTACGCTCCCCCACGCCACAACCTGCTTTGGTTCTGGCTTTTGCCCTATTAAAGCGTGATGCCACAGACTTGGCCTTGCGCATGGGCACGGAACTGGGTGTCACGCACTTTGTGCCCCTTATAACCGAACGCACCAATACTCACCGCATCAACCCAGACCGCCTGCACGCCATCGCCACCGAAGCCACGGAGCAATGTGAACGCTTTGATGTGCCACACATAGAGTCCCCACAGTCATTCACAGATTTTCTGGCAAGCTGGCCACAGGAACACCGCCTGTTTGCAGCGGTAGAACGTGGAGAGGACCGGGCAATACATACCCCCGCGCTGCTACCCGATGCACATGCGGGTGATGGTTTTTTGGTTGGCCCTGAAGGTGGCCTAAGTGATAGGGAATGTCAGATGATGCTGAAATATTCCTGCATCACCCCAATATCCCTAGGCCCGTTGGTGTTGCGGGCTGATACAGCCGTGGCTGCTGGGCTTGCTCTTATAGGCTGTGGCTTGCGTTCGGCTGCGGTTTTGTCACAATAACGCTTCCATATCTTCGCTTTGCTGGCGCAGAGTGCGATTTCTCTGTTTTTCAAGGATCTGTGATACCCCATGTCCAACCCCGGCGCATCAGATGAAACCCCTGCCCGCACCGTTGCACAGCTGGCCGAAGTGCTTGCGCAGGGATGCAAGCCGCGTGACGCATGGCGGATTGGCACGGAACACGAAAAATTCGGCTTTCTGCGTCCAGAAGCCGTAAAAGAAGGGCAGAAAGCTTATTCTGCCCCGCCTTATGCCCCCAATGGTATTGAAGCCCTGCTCAAAGGTCTGCAAAAGTTTGAGCCGGATGATTGGACATCTGTTCTCGACAACAACAACATCATCGGCCTGAAAGGGCGTGGTGAAGCCGCAGGCGCTGCTATCTCCCTTGAACCTGCTGGGCAGTTTGAACTTTCTGGCGCGCCTTTACGCACGTTGCACGAAACAGCAGAAGAACTGACAGCCCATTTTGATGCTGTGCGCCCTATTGCGCGTGAACTTGGGCTGGGGTTTGCCCCTTTGGGCTTCCACCCCACTGCCACACGGGCAGAACTACCGTGGATGCCAAAATCCCGCTACGCTATTATGCGTGAATACATGCCCAAAGTTGGCTCAATGGGTTTGGACATGATGCAGCGCACCTGCACCGTGCAGGTTAATCTGGATTTTGGGTCTGAGCAGGATATGGTGCGCAAAATGCGTGTTTCCATGGCGCTGCAACCTGTAGCTACAGCCCTGTTTGCCAATTCTCCTTTTGTAGAAGGCAAGCCCAACAACATTCTTTCCAACCGCGCGCAGGTCTGGACAGATACGGATAACGCCCGCTCCGGCATGCCGGCATGTGTGTTTGAAGATGACTTCAGTTTTGAACGCTATGTGGAATGGGTGCTGGATGTGCCCATGTATTTCATTATGCGTGATGGCAAGATGCGCAATGTGGCAGGCCGCTCCTTCCGCGCATGGATGAATGGTGAACGGCAGGATGGTCTGGAAGATGTCACCCCCACCATTGGGGATTTTGAAGACCACATTACAACAGCCTTCCCCGATGTACGGCTCAAGCAGTTTTTGGAAATGCGTGGGGCAGATGCTGGCTCACCTGAAATGATGCTGGCTCTTTCCACTTTGTGGACGGGCCTGCTGTATGATGATGCAGCCCTAGAATCCGCTTGGGAACTCGTTAAGTCTCACCCGTGGGAAGACTACGTGAAACTGCGGGATATTGTGCCACTTATGGGGCTGGATACGCCTTGGGGTGAAGGCACAGTGCGCGACCTGGCCGCACAAATGATTGCCATTGCCATGGACGGCCTACAGGGACGAGACATGACGGATGAAAGCGGGCAAACGGAATGGGTTTACCTGGCCCCCCTCACCTCTTTGGTGGCTGGTGCCCCCACACAAGCCGAGCGTTGGCTGGAGCGTTATTACGGCGCATGGATGGGTGATGTAAACCGCATCTTCCTAGAAGCTGAAGTTTGAACAGCCGCACATAATACGATCAATAAAAAGCAGCCTCAGGCTGCTTTTTTTGTATTCAGGAACAAACGGCTTGCACTTAACGTGGCGGCAAACAACGCCACACATCCGGCCATAAGCAGGCATTTTTGCGTGGCCCCATGCACAAACCACGTAAAAAAGGCCGCAACCCCCATAGCCCCCAAGGTCTGCCCCGCTTGGCGCGCAACCTGCACCATACCACTGGCTCCGCCTGCGCGGTTATGAGGTGCAGCCACCATCATGGCCCGATTATTGGGGGGCTGAAAAAAACCAAACCCCCAGCCTGCTACACCGGTACGCCATGCAATATCCCACACAGAAGGATGAGCAGGCAGCAGCCATAACAAAAAGAACCCCAATGCCGTTGTGCTAAGCCCGATGGAAGACAACACACCAGCAGAAACCTTATCCGCCACCCGCCGGATAAGCGGAGCTGCGCACATAATGCCTAACGGCCAAGGGGTAATCAGCAACCCCGTGGCAGCCGAACTGAGGCCAAGAGTGTTGTGCAACGTAAACGGCATGGAAACGATGTAGAAATTAGAGGCCACAAAACCACAGAACCCGGTGATAAAAGCCACTGCGAATTCTGGATTTTCAAGCAGATCAACCGGTAAAATTGGTTGCGGAGCTTCTGCCTCACGCCGCACCAGCAGCACTCCGGCGGCAAGCCCAGCCATAAGCAATGCACAGGAAATGGCTGTGTTTTGGGAATGCGCCAGCCCATCTCCCCCCATTACGGAGGCACCAAAAGCCAGCATACACAATATGCTGCCTGTAATATCCAACCTGCCAGAAGTGCGCGGTACTTTAGGCAGTGCATAAAAAGCCATACCCAAGGCCAAAGCCCCTAACGGCAAATTAATCCAGAACAGCCATGGCCAAGACCCAATAGTGAGAATAGCCGCAGCAGCCGTAGGGCCTAATGCCACACCAAGCGCTACCACAACGCCATTAAGGGCAATGCCGCGCCCTATTTCTGCGTGCGGGTAAATAAAACGCACCAGCGCGATATTCACACTCATAATGCAGGCGCCGCCAATGCCCTGCAACACGCGCGCACCCGCCAAAATAGGCAAGCTGGTGGCCGTGGCACAGAACAGGGATGACACCATGAAAATGATAATCCCAACCTGACAAAGCCGGGCAAACCCCACTCTGCTCCCCAACGCTGCCAACGGCAGAAGAGAAACCAGACTGGCCATCTGATAGGCGTTTACAACCCAGATGGATGAAGATGAGGACGCGTTTAAATCTCGCGCAATATCGGGCAGCGCAACATTGGCAATGGCGTAATCCAGCAATGCCAGAAAAACAGAAAGCGCCACAGCCAGCATGGCCATATTGCGAGCAGCTCCATGCAGCCCATCCACCACGGGTGCTGACTGAGAAGTGGGGAGCTGTGTCATGGAGCCTATGCTTTCATCCTAATATTGTCAGAACAGTATGATAGTGGCTGCCAATACTGCTCTGACGAGAAGGCGAGACGACACCTATCAGATCAGGAATCTGCGTAAGGGTTTTTGGTGCCGCGCGTTTGCAGGCGGATAGGCACACCCGGCAGGTCAAACGTTTCACGCAGGCCATTTACGAGATAGCGCTTATAATCATCCGGCAGTTGCTCAGCCCGCGTACCGAATATGACAAACGTTGGCGGACGAGATTTAACCTGCGTAATATACCGCAGCTTCAACCGACGCCCCTGCACCAATGGTGGCTGATGGCGTTCCAGCATTTCCTCAAACCAGCGGTTAAGGGCACCTGTTGGCACACGTGCGTTCCATACTGTCCATGCATCACGCACTGCGGGCAGCAGCTTGTGAATGGAAGCCCCGGTGAGTGCAGAAAAAGTAACAACTGGCACGCCCCGCATCTGCGCCAGAGAAATGCTCAGGCGGTCCAGAATAGCATTGCGCGTGGCGATCCGATCCTGCACGGCATCCCATTTATTCAGGGCCAATACGCAGGCACGGCCTTCGCGCTCAATTAAGCGGGCAATCTGCAAATCCTGCTCATGCACACCCAATGTGGCATCCAGCACCAGCACGGCAACTTCTGCCATTTTCAGCGCCTCGATAGCAGCTGAAACGGACATTTTTTCCAGAGATTCATCAATGCGCGCTTTTTTGCGCAAACCCGCCGTATCTACAATTTCAAACGTATCATCGCCATCTCGCAGCGTTACGGCAATGGAATCTCGGGTTAGCCCTGCTTCCGGGCCGGTAATCATACGCTCTTCACCCAAAAGGGCGTTCATGAGGGTAGATTTGCCTGCATTGGGCCGCCCTACAATGGCCACGCGCAGCGGGCCTGTGGGGCGCGGAGGTTCTTCCCCTTCTTCTACAGCAAAATCATCTTCTGCTTCGATCTCAGGTTCTGCCTCATGCTCCGGCTCTGCGGGCAGCCTATCGGCAATTTCCCACATCAAATCGGTCACACCTTCACCGTGTTCGGCAGAAAGCGCCAAAGGCTCACCCAAGCCCAGCGCATAGGCTTCCATTGCAGAAGCCGTGCCAAGCCGCCCTTCGGTTTTATTGGCAACCAACAACACAGGCCGGTTCTGGCGCCGTATCCACTGCGCAAAATGCTCATCTGCTGGCGTAATACCGGCGCGCGCATCTACACAAAACAGCACCAAATCTGCTTCACGCACAGCGCTTTCAGAAGAAAAGCGCATCCGCCCAAACAGGCTTTCGGGGGCAGCTTCTTCCAACCCGGCTGTATCAATCAACCGCACATAGCGCCCACGAATAAGGGCTACACCTTCCTTACGGTCTCGGGTTACGCCGGGCGTATCCGCCACAAGCGCCTGCCTACGTCCGACAAGACGGTTAAACAGCGTGGATTTACCAACATTTGGCCGACCTGCAATAACAACAACAGGCATATCCCCCGTAGGAAGCGGCGGAGGTGGGCGCATGGATTTGCGGCGATCAGCCATAAGAGCAAAGGTTCCCGTCGTTTGTCACGATCAGCATCTGGTTATCTACGATAATTGGCGGCACGAAAGAAACGGCATCCATGCTGTCTACTGATATAATTGCACCTGTTGCCGGGTTAATCCGCACCATACCATTTTCTGGCAAGGAGCTGAGACAAACCAGTTCGCCGCCCACCAGCATGGGGCCAAACCAGGTTACGATATCTTTGTGCACATCCACGCGCCGGAAGCGCCGCAGTTGCGTAATCCAGCGCACATGGCCGGAAAGACGGTCAATACATGCAATCTGCTGATCTAGCGAGACCACAAAAAGCCAATCCCCCACGCAAAGCAGGCTGTTCTGGCTGGCAACCGAGCGTTCCCACACACGGCGGCCTGTGCGGATATCAATAGCAGCCAACACCTGCGCCATACTAACGGCATACACAATGCTATCAACAATAACAGGCAAGCCACGCACGCAGGAAAGATCCAACGTACTGGCCTGACTGTTGACGTTGCCCATCATGTCACTCCAGACAACCTCACCACTTTCCACTCGGAAAGCAACAAGATCACCCCCACCAAATCCGGCCACCACAATGCCGTTATCTACAGCAGGAGCAGGCTGGCCAAACACGGTGGTTTCCACAGATGTAGCAGTATATGCCCACAACTGGCGGCCTGTGGCGGAATCCAGCGCAAAAAACCGCTCATCAATCGTGCCAAAGAAAACCCGCCCGCCAGCAACTGTTGGGGCAGAGCGCCCCGGTGCGCCGTTGGTGGTTTTCCACTTCACTTTGCCGGTTGCCGCATCCACCGCCATGGTTTGGGAAATGCCATCTACAATGTAAACAACACCGCCATCTACAGCCAAACCGCCGCCCATATTGGCAGAGTAAGACTTTTTGGGCCGTGGATTATACGTCCAAATATGGCGCATACCGGGCCAAGAAAAAGCCCGCACAACGCCTTGGGCATCCATAACAAACAGGCGACCATCCTGCACAACGGGTGGCGCAGGGATAAGCCCGCGGCCCAAAGTACCAAGTGCAGCCCATGCCATGAAATCTGGCTGAGAGATACCGGCCCCGATATCCTTGCTCCACCTTTTATGCAGGCCACCCCACGCATAATTGCTGCCGGTATGGGCTGAAACACGCCCACAAATAGGCCATTCTGAAACACTCATAGGGGCAGGTATTGTAATGGGCGTATGATCGTCCGGATCAACCATCAGCCCAGAGCCGGAAGATAGAATATCCGTACGGTGCCCAGCCAGAATGGGCTTTCTATCACTCTCAAACATGGTGCACCCAGCTAGTGCGGGGGCCAAAGCGGCTCCGCCTAACAGGGCACGGCGTGAAAGTCCGGAACGTCTGGTTGCGCTGGATTTCTTGTTGCTGCTCATTCTACTAGCCTGCTGTCGGATCAAGGGCCTGCATCATATCCTGCGCCCGGTTGCGTACGCCCTGAGGAACATCCTGCGCAGCCTGTAGCGCTGCAAATTTCTGCCGAGCCTCTGCCACATGCCCTTCGCGCACATCCAGAACAGCCAAGGCCTCCATGGCCAAACCATTCCACGCCTTACCTTTGCCAGTAAGCAGCGCAAGGCGAGAGCGCAGCGTAGCAGGCTCTCCCGAATCCAGCTGTTTTTGGCACCACAGCAAGGTTGCCAGATCACGCAGTGCAGAATCCGCATTAGGGTCCTTCTGCACGGCATCCCACGCGGCCAGCGCACCTTTTACATCACCCCGCGCAGCCTGCACGCCTCCTTCCTGCAAACGGGCCAGAACAGCCACACCTTTTGCATCGGAAGAGGCTAATTTCTGCAACGAAGCCAAACCCGCCTGCGCGGTAGTGGTAAGATCTACCGTGCCTGATGAAGGAGTTGAGGGCAGATGGTCTGTCTGCCGCAAGGCTGTAAGATACGTTCCTGTGGCTTCCAACGCCTGAGATTTCTGGCTGGAAACATGCCAAGACCACGCACCAATGCCTGCAAGCACGGCCACAACCAGCCCAAGGCCAGCACCGGCATAGCGCTTTGCTGCCATACGCAGGCGCTCGGCCTGCATTTCCTCATCAACTTCCTTGAAAAGATCCTCTGCCACGGTCTGGCCTGTTCCTGTCTGCTGGCGTTCTGCCTGACGGCTTTGTGTTACCGTCTATCTGCCTCAGCCGGGGGTATCATACAAGTCATACAGGCAATCAGCCTGATGGCGGCTCTTTTACTGCTGTACCAGAAAACAGCCGCCCTGCCGAAAACTTTAGTGCTCTGCCTTCTGTAATTTGCTGCCACCGGCCTTAAGAGCCGTGGTTAACTTGGTGAAATTACCAGCAATACGTTTTTGCACGGTGCTGCTGCCCTCATGAATATGGGCAATTTTTTCACGCGCTTCGTTGCTAATAGCTGTTTCTTCCTTAACGGCTGCCTTGGCTACACAGCTGTTATAGGTGCGTGCTGCTTTTTCGTAAGCACTTACCTTATCAACACTGGCGTTATATTTATCAACGGAAGACACTTCTACAGAAGGTGCAACAGGTTCTGCGCCACAGGCGCTGGCTGTCCACATTTTGTCTGCTGCCTGAGCAGGCAGGACAACTATGCCGCACAACTGAGCCGCTGTAAGCCCGGCGATAAGATAAAAACCTTTCCTAATCATTCCTGTATCCCCGATTCAGAGCAGAGATATTTTTTCTGCCCAGTTTATAACTCTATCATCAGCAAACGCTTCTTGCACAGGCAGCGCAAATGTCCACACCTGCGCGCACTGGGTTGGAAAAAAAACCGGAAGACAGTATAGGCGCGATAATGCGCATTCTTTTCATCACGGCCACACGTCTGGGCGATGCCGTGCTTTCTACAGGCCTGCTGGCATATCTGCACCAACGCTGGCCAGATGCGCGGTTCACCATAGCATGTGGGCCTGTTGCTGCCGGGCTGTTTAGTGCGTTTCCCGGACTCGAACGCACCATTGTAATGGAAAAGCGTCCCTATGATCTGCACTGGTTTGATCTGTGGAAAGCCTGCGCACCTTTAAAATGGGACATCACGGTGGATCTGCGCGGTTCTGCCGTTACTTTTCTTTTACGCTCTGGCCGACGGTTTATTATGCGCGGAGGCCGCCGTGCAGGCGCACGCATTACACATTTGGGAAGTGCCCTAAACCTTTCCCCCCCTCCGCTCCCTACTGTTTGGGTCAGCCCGGCTGATCGCGCAAAAGCACAGCACATTATTCCTGATACCTCGCCCATTATTGCCTTAGGCCCTACGGCAAACTGGACAGGAAAAATCTGGCCAACAGAGCGCTACCTGCCCTTGTGGCAACGCCTTTGCGCTGCATACCCACAGATTCGGCCTGCCATTTTCTATGGCCCGGGTGAGCAGGAAGCTGCGCTGGCGCGCCCTGTTCTGGAGGCTTTGCCCCATGCCATTGATGCTGGAGGCCATTTTTCCCTTACGGAAGTTGCTGCCATGCTGGCTCGCTGCCGCCTGTATATTGGCAATGATTCGGGCCTGATGCACCTGGCTGCCGCAGCGGGCACACCCACTTTGGGGCTTTTTGGACCATCTCGTGCATCGGAATACGCACCTTCTGGCAAAAGTGCGCGCTGGATTGCCGCCCCCGGCCCAGAGGGTGAAGCCCCCATAGCCGGGTTGGATGTTGCAGATGTGGCCACAGCAGCGCTCTCCCTTCTTAAGGAAACCGGCATATGATGAATGATACTGCCAACAGGCTGAACACGCAGCCCTTGAAAGTTGCGCATATTATGGCCGGTGCTCCCACAGGCGGGGCAGAGCTGTTTTTTGAGCGCCTATGTATTGCACAGGCTGCCGCCGGGCTTTCTGTTCTGCCTGTTATCCGCACCAATCCGGAACGTAGCCAACGTTTACGTGCAGGCAACCTTACGCCGGTGGAACTGCCTTTTGGCAACATGCTGGATATACGCACCCGCATGGGCCTGCGCTCTGCCCTTAAAGAGTTTTCCCCTCGCGTTGCCGTTGCCTGGATGAACCGTGCCGCACGTTTTGCCCCTCAAGGCAATTGGGTGCTGGCTGGGCGGTTGGGAGGATTTTATGATCTTTCCTATTATCGCCGTTGTTCTCATCTTATCGGCAATACGCATGGGCTGGTACGCTGGATGCGTGAGCAAGGCTGGCCCACCAACGCCGTGCATTACCTACCCAATTTTGCCACGGACCTTGCTGCCACACCGCCTGTATGGCCCACATTTTTGCCGCAGGGTACGCCCTTCCTATTGGCATTAGGGCGGCTACATAAGAACAAGGCTTTTGACGTTCTGATCCGTGCCATGAAGCATGTGCCTCACATTCCACTTGTTATTGCCGGAGAAGGGCCAGAGCGCGCAGCGCTGGAAGCACTTGCCCAGCAGGAAGGCGTGGCTGAACGCGTATTTATGCCCGGTTGGGCCAACCAACCCGGAGGCCTGTTACGCGCCTGCTCTGCCATGATCTGCCCTTCCCGGCACGAGCCATTGGGCAATGTTGTGATTGAAGGATTTTCAGCCTGCAAACCCGTTATTGCTGCTGCCTCTCAAGGGCCAAGCGAACTCATCCGTAATGGTGAAAACGGCCTACTGGCTCCGGTAGAAGATGCAAATGCTCTGGCAGCACAGATATGCACTGCGCTGGAAACACCAGACCTAGCAACCCGTATGGCGCAGGCCGGCCGCAGGGATTATGAAACAACCTATGCTGTCACACCCGTTTTGGATGCGTGGCATAAGTTCTTGTCCACGGTGGAGGCTGGGTAAATGTGTGGCATTGGGGGGCTGATTTATACGCCCGGCACGCAGCCATGTTCCGAATCGGTTCTGGAACGTATGGCGCAGGCCTTAGGCCATCGTGGCCCCAATGGGATACATATTGCCCGGTTGGGCCGTGCAGATATGGTGCATACACGCTTAGCCATTATTGATCTGGAAGGTGGAGACCAACCCTTAACCAGCGGTGATGGTACGCTTGTTGCCAATGGTGAAATCTATAACGACCCACAAATTCGCCAGCAGATCGGGCCAGAGCATTTTCAAACCGGGAGTGATTGCGAATCTCCCCTGCTTTTATGGGAGCGTAACGGATGCACCTATACGCGCGGGCTGCGTGGCATGTATGCCATTGGGCTGTACGATAAAGCCCAGCAGGAGCTTCTGCTCTCGCGCGATCCATTTGGTATCAAACCACTTTATTTTACCGAATTTTCAGGCGGCATTGCCTTTGCATCCGAGCCTGCTCCTTTAATCGCCTCTGGCCTTGCCCCGCGCGCCATTGCACCTGCTGTGCGAGATGAACTGCTGCAACTTCAGTTCACCACAGGGTGGGAAACAATCTTTCCCGGTATTCAGCGCGTTATGCCCGGAGAAACCCTGCGCATTAACCAAGGGCGCATTCTAGACAGGCAACGGCAATCACCCATTCCGGCCCACGCGCCTTTATTTACCTCTGAGGCCGAGGCCCTGAACCATCTTGATACAACCTTGATGGACAGCGTGTATGCGCATGAGCGTGCAGATGTGCCATTTGGGCTGTTTCTTTCTGGCGGAATAGATAGCGCCTGTCTGTTAACGGCCATGAGCCGCCTTCCCCGCACCATGCCTTTGCGCACATGGACAGCTATTTTTGATGCACCGGGGGCAGCAGATGAAGCGGATGCCGCCAGCGCATTGGCCAAGCACGCCCGCGCAGAGCATGAAACCTTGCGCATTACAGCAGATATGGTGTGGCAGCACCTACCTGCCATTGTAGCCTGCATGGATGATCCGGTTGCGGATTACGCCATTATTCCCACATGGTTTTTAGCTCAAAAAGCCGCACAGGACGTTACCGTTATCCTTTCGGGTGAAGGGGGGGATGAACTGTTCTGTGGCTATGGGCGTTATCGCTCTGCCAACCGCCCGTGGTGGAAAGGCAAGCGGCGCATGTGGCGGCGTGGTATTTTTGATAACATGAATATTCTGCGCCACCACCCGGCCCATTGGCGTGATGGCATAGCCGCTGCAGAAATGGCCGCCGCAGATGCCTCAACACCGCTTTCCCGCCTGCAAGCTGTGGATATTGCAGAATGGCTGCCAAATGATCTGCTTATCAAGCTGGACCGGTGCCTTATGGCGCATGGGTTAGAGGGCCGCACACCGTTGCTAGACCCCGTTGTGGCCCAAACGGCATGGCGCCTGCCCGATTCCATGCGCCTACGTGATGGCAAAGGGAAATGGCTTTTGCGCAAATGGTTACAACGACACAATTCTGCTGCACGCCCCTTTGCCCCCAAGCAAGGTTTTACTGTGCCGATTGGCACATGGATCCGGCAAAAAGGTACGCACCTCGGAGATCTGGTGGCGCGGCAGGAATGTATTGCAGAAATTGCCCGACCAGACCGTGTAAAAGCCCTATTTCGCGCAGCAGATAACCGCAGAACGGGAGCAGCCGCATGGACACTTTTGTTCTACGCTTTGTGGCATCGGACACATATTCGCAATCTTCCGCCAGAAGGCGATGTGTTTTCTGCTCTAAGTCAGTAAGGTTTGAACAGTTTCTGTTCCTTATCTCAAAAGCCCCTTCTCTTCCTTCGGGAAGCCTTTGTTCTTTTATGGGAGAATGTAAATGCCTTCCCCAACACATATAACCCGGCTTGAAAACCGCACTGTTCTCAAGCTTTCTGGTGCTGACCGCGTGCGTTTTCTGCAAGGTCTGGTTACGGCGGATATTGCTGCGCTGGAACCGGGTGATGCCACATGGAGCGCTTGCCTGACCCCTCAAGGCCGCTGGCAAGCAGACTTCTTTGCAGTTTCAGACCCTGATGATACCTGCCTGCTGTTAGATTGCGCCACAGAACAGGCCGAAAACCTGAAGACCACTCTCCAGCGCTTTCGCCTGCGTTCAGATGTTCAGCTAGAACTCACCGCCCTGCCCGTGCATGTGGCGTGGGGAAACCCACCGCCAGACAGTGTGTTGGAAAATGCCATTAGCTTTCGGGATCCTCGGTTAGAAGGCGCTGGATGGCGGCTCATTGATGCCGCGCCGGATACTCCCATAACTGCTACAGAACAGGACTATAATCTGCACCGCATCATATTGGGGCTGCCAGATGGTGTGCAGGATTGCGAAGTAGGCCGCACTTTGGCAGCCGAAGCCAATCTGGACCTTCTGGGCGGCGTATCGTGGAAAAAAGGCTGTTATATGGGGCAGGAAGTTACGGCCCGCATGCATTACCGCACTCTGGTAAAGCGCCGCCTAATGCCTGTTGCAGCCACATCCCCCCTGCCCGCACCCGGAACGCCCGTGCTGTGCAACGGTGTGGAGGTAGGCACATTGCGCTCATCCCAAGATCATGTTGGGCTGGCATTACTAAAAACAGAAGCCGCCAATAACCAACTCACCTGTGCCGAACATCCGCTTGTAGTCCGCCTACCTGCGTGGCTGGAAACAGCACTTAAACCTCAAACACCTTCTGATTCTAATCCTACGGAAAAACCATGACTTATATTGCCCCACCAGCAGCAGAACTGGATGCCATGCTGGATGTTGTAAAATTTGATACCTCTGGTCTGGTAGCCGCCATTGCCCAGCAGCACGACAGCGGCGAAGTGCTGATGATTGCATGGATGACGCGTGAAGCCCTGCGCGAAACATTGGAAAATGGGCGTGTCTGCTATTATTCCCGTAGCCGCCAGAAACTCTGGCGCAAGGGTGAAACATCTGGCCAAATCCAGCACCTTATTGAAGCCCGGCTGGATTGTGATGCAGATGCCGTGTTGCTGCTTGTGAACCAGATTGGCGTAGCATGCCACACCGGCCGCCGGAGCTGCTTTTACCGGGCGTTTACACCAGACGGCCTAAAAGAGCTGACAAAGCCGGAAATTGACCCCAACCAGCTTTATCACAAACACAATTAAACACGTTTAACCGAGCGTCTTAGCCGTATTTTTACGGTTAAGAACCTCCAAAACAGCTTCTGCTGCGGCATCGGCTGGCAGTTGGCCCTGTGGCCCTTCCAGCCCGTGCAGAAGCGTAGCAAAAGCCTGTTTCTGAGCGTGTGCCACATCTGTATTTTCAAACAGAATTTGCACTTCACGCGCCAACACATCTGCGCGGCACTGCTCCTGCAAAAGTTCGGGCACCACAGCACGGCCTGCTAACAAATTCACCATGGCTACAAATGGCACTTTAATAAGCCGACGGGCAAAAAAGGCTGTTATGGGGTTAACCCGATACGTCACAGCCATTGGCACACCGGCCAGAGCCAGTTCCAAGGTAGATGTGCCAGATTTGGTTAACGCGGCCCCGGCTGCGGCAAAGGCATCGTGCTTGTCATGAATATCCGTGACGATAATCGGCTTTACGGGCCAATCCTGCGTGGCCCGTTCCACTACATTTGCCACAACCGGAGAAACCGGCACTACAGGCACCACGTCTGGCATGGATGTTTTAAGCAGACGCAACATCTGGCCAAAAACTGGCAGCAAGCGCGGTGCTTCTGAACGGCGGCTACCGGGCATGAGCACCAGTATTTTGGCACTTTGTGGCAATCCATGCTGGATACGAAACTGCGCCGCATCTCCATCCTTTGCGCCGGATTGTAAAACCGGATGGCCTACAAAGCGGGTTTTCAGACCATGCTTGCTAAAAAACTTTTCCTCAAACGGTAAAAGGCACAACAACTCTTCCCATAGACCGGGAAATTCCTTCACCCTTTTTTGCCGCCATGCCCAAACCTGCGGTGCAACATAATGCACGCGCGCAATGCCTAAACCGCTTATTTTTTTAAGAAGCCTAAGGGCAAAGCCGGGGCTATCTATGGTAATCACTAAATCCGGTTTTTGGGCTGCAATATCCTGCGCAGCTTCATCCAGCCGAGCGGAAAGCTGACGCACGCGGGGCAAAACTTCCACCAGCCCCATAACCGCCAGATCCCGCATGGGAAACAAGCTTGCCAGCCCTTCCTCTTGCATACGCACGCCCCCTACGCCTGCAAAGCGCATCTTGGGCATACGGGCGCGCAAAGCATGCATAAGGCGTGCGCCCAATACATCGCCACTGGCCTCACCAGCCAGAATCCAGACAAGAGGAGAGGAAGAAGGAGAAACCATGCATCACGCATAAAACGCCGTAACACAGAGCACAATCATCTTATCTGTGCAGTGCGGTAGGATATCTCTAACAAGGCATGTATATCTTGCAAATAATGCCTCAAAAGTCTTTCCTGCCCCGAAACACTTTTGGTGCCCGATGAATGCGCCTCTCCACACTCAACCAAGGGACAACCAGTTTCTCGTGACAGTTAAAACCTATATTCATGAATGGACAGACCAGCCCGTCCGCAATGTTCTGGCCGGCATGGTTGGCACTTTTGCACTTATTCCAGAAGTTATTGCTTTTTCTTATGTGGCTGGGGTTGCGCCCTCTGTGGGGCTATTTGCCTCGTTCGTTATCAGTATTGCCATTGCCATTACGGGTGGCAGGCCGGGCATGATTTCCGGGGCTGCGGGGTCTGTTGCCCTTGTTGCAGCCGAGCTCGTGCATAGCCACGGCCTGCAATATCTGCTTTTGGCCACACTGCTGGCGGGCGCGTTCCAGATTATTTTCGGTTTGCTGCGTTTGCAAAGCATGATGCGCTTTGTCTCGCGCGAGGTGGAAACCGGATTTGTAAACGCGCTGGGTATTCTTATCTTTTCCGCGCAGGTGCCGCAGATGCTGCACGTTACGTGGCATACTTATGCACTTATCGCACTTGGGCTGGCTATTGTTTACCTTTTGCCGCGCATTACCACGGCTGTACCTTCCCCTTTAATCTGTATTCTTGTGCTAACAGGCATTACTTTTGCGGTACCTATGCCTGTGCATGTGGTGTCTGATCTGGGAGAACTCCCCTCCGGCCTGCCGCATCTCACTTTGCCAAATGTGCCTTTTTCGGCAGAAACTTTTAAAATTGTGCTGCCTTATGCGTTTGCCATGGCCATGGTGGGCCTTTTGGAATCCCTCATGACAGCCACTGTGGTGGATGAATTAACAGACACGCACAGCAACAAACGCATGGAATGCACCGGGCTTGGTTTTTCCAATATCATGGTGGGCCTATTCGGCGGCATGGCTGGTTGCGGTATGATTGGGCAAACAGTTGGTAACTTGCGGTATGGCGGGCGTGGCCGACTTTCCACCTTTACGGCTGGGGCATTTTTGCTGCTATTGCTGGTTGTGTTGCACCGCTTTGTAGCCCAAGTACCTGTTGCTGCACTGGTGGCCATTATGATTATGGTGTCTGTCAGCACATTTTCATGGTCTTCCCTACAAGATCTGGTAAAGCATCCGCGCCTTTCTTCTACCGTCATGCTGGCCACTGTTTTGGTGGTGGTGTTAACGCATGATCTGGCGGCAGGCGTAGCCTGCGGTGTGTTATTGAACGGGCTGTTCTTCTCTTTTCAGGTTATGAAACTTGTTCAGGTAAGCAGTACATTTTCAGAAAGCAACAACACGCGTACCTACTACGTGCATGGGCAAATGTTCTTTGCCTCAGCCAGCGTTCTTGCCGATGCTGTGGATTTTCAGGACACAGCTTCAACCATCGTAATTGATCTTGAAGATGCCCATATCTGGGATATCAGCGCAGCAGATGCCTTGGAAAAAATTGCATCTCGCCTAAAAACACGCGGGAAAACAGTTTCCATTATCCATGCTGATCAACGGGCAGAAAAACTTCTAGCCTCTTTGGGCCATGATACCTTGCTGGCCTAGGCCATTTATACAACAGAACAACCTTTAAAAAGGAGGCACGAATTTTTCATGCCTCCTTTTTATTTCAGGATTTTTTAAGCCCGGGTTTTGGCACAAGCCGTAAACCCAACACACATGCCGCTACAGCTGCATATATAAAAGGTTCAATATACCACTGCTTAAATGCAATGGCGTAATGGATACATGCCAAAACCATGGCGACATATACCAGACGATGCAAACGCGCCCATTTTTTACCCAACCGTATAATGGATTTGCGTGTAGATGTTGCTGCCAACACAATCAAAATAGAAAATGCAAGTAGCCCGAATGTCAGGAATGGCCGTGTTAAAAAGTCTTTCCATATCCGCTGGACATCAAACCCGCGTGCCCACCAGAAATAAAGCGTAACGTGCAAAGCTGCGTAACTGAAAGCCAACAGCCCAAGCGGACGGCGATAAACCATTAAATCAATTTTCAAAAACCGCTTGAGCGGCGAAATCATGAGAGAAACAAGCAAGAACCGAAACGCATAACGCCCGAATTCATGCAAACAGGTCTTAAATGGATTTGGCCCCAGATCCCCCGAAAAAGCACCAGCCAGATAAGAGACGGCTGGCAGCATGAACAGCACATACAGCAATACCTGCCGCGTAAGGGGAGAAAGGCGAAACCGCCGGCTTCGGTCTGGGGTGGGCGATGGCATGGGGTTTTCTGTTCTCCACTGTTTGAGGCACCGCAGCCACTTACGCTGAGTGCATGATTACCCTTACAAAATCAGCCTTATTGCGCAAGAATACTGTGCAATCGTAACAAATTACATCACGCCCAGACACGTAAACGCGAACAGTGTTTCCCAAACCTATCCAAGACATATCTTGCTATTCAGGTTTATAATTCTGCTCATACAAACAAAAAGGTTCATTCAGCATGACAACTCAGCAGACAATCGGTTTTATTGGGTTTGGCGCCATGGCCAGCCGTATGGCTGCTCATCTAGAAAAAGCCGGATATGCAACCCTTGCCTATACTCCCTCTGGCAAGGGAGGTGATGGCGTAACCCGTTTTCTACCCACTCCGGCAGAAGTGGCCAGCAAGGCAGATATTGTTCTGGCCTGCGTGCCGGATGATGAGGCCCTTGCCGCCAGCATGTACGGGCCACAAGGCGTTCTGGCAGACATAAAGGCAGATGGTTTACTGCTGAATACCAGTTCCGTTTCTCCAGAAGCCGCAGATGCCCTGCAAAAGGCCGGACAGGAAAAAAAGATCTGCGTTATAGATTGTCCGGTATCTGGCAGCACACCAGAAGCAGAATCTGCCAACCTGGTTATTCTGGCCGGTGGAGATGATGCCGCCATTGCGCGTGCTCAGCCCATTTTTGATAAAATTGGCCGCATTACCATTCATGCTGGGCCATCTGGCAGCGGTGCGCGCCTTAAACTGGTGATCAATGGCATTATGGGCGCCGGACTGGCCGCTGTGGCAGAAGGTATTGCCTACGGGCTGGCCGCTGGGCTGGATCGTTCCATGCTGTTTGATGCGCTGGATGAAATGGCTGTTATTTCTCCGCACCACAAGCGCAAGATCAAAATGGCTAAGGCAGGAGATTTCTCCCCCCAGTTCCCCGCTCGCCTGATGCAAAAAGACATGCGCCTGCTTATGGATGCAGCAGCCCGGCTGGCTGTTCCTGCACCTACGTTGGCAGCCGTTACGCAGCAACTTTCCCTTGCCCGCCGCGCGGCAGAAAATGCTGATTATTCGGTTCTGATTGGCGTGATGGAAAAAATTGTCGCCAACGACGCCTGAATACCAGCGCGGCATACAGCAAGCCTGTCCCCTATTCCGCGGGGCAGGCCTGCCTGCTCGCTCCCACGCGCCAGATCACGCTTTGCCAACACCGCAGGCAAAGCGGCTTTACGGCATTGCGGCTCCAAAGCCTCAAAATCACATTCTTGCAAAAATGTCTTTCCTGCCTGCCTTAGCTGTTCCTGCGTGCCGGGAAACAAAAAACGGCCACTCCCTGCAAGCAACGGCCAATGCCTTAACATGGAGCCAGCCCCGTAGGCCGCCCCTCCGGCTGCCAAGCGTTGTAGCGTACCAGAATCCTGCACACCCAGAAGTTCGCCTACCGCCTGTTGGAAAGCGCCAGCGCCATCGCGCATCATAAGCGCCCAGCGCTCTACATCTTGCGTGGTCTCCAGTTCCATTTCCCGCGCAGCAATCATTCTCAGGCACGTTTCACGTTGCACTTGTCCGGATTCCACAAGCATCATAAGTGCGGGGGCCAAAATATGTTCTGGCTTACGTTGCTGCTCCAGCACCTCTCGCCACCATTGCAGGCGAATATACCCAGCCATTGGCCCTGCCACAGATGCAGAACGTGCGGGAGCCAAAGCGCGAATCAGCTCATTATGGAAAGCCAGAAGAACATAAGCGGCATCACGCACAGAAGCCGGCAGAAACCATAAACACAGCGCCCGGTCCGGGTCTGCCTGCACAGCTTTTTGCACCTCCATTGCAAGAGGCTGATGTTCCTGCTGCGCCATAGGCCCCGATATCTCCCTTACCCAAACGTAGCTTGATGTGCGGGAAACCTGTGCATGGCCCATGCGTTTGAATTATCCCGCTTTCCTAACGGAAGGCCCTTATTGTACGCCCTACTGGCAAGGCAAGTTTCCGTGAGTATGGCTGCGCAAGGCACATGTCATGCGCCTTTCCCTTGACGCATCTGCCCTGCGCCCATAGCTCTGGAACTCAGGTGTGTTCCCTCACACGCCCCGCCTTTAGAATACGGAGTATTAAAATGGCTTTTGAACTGCCTGCCCTCCCCTTTGCTCCCACCGCACTTGGCCCACGTGGCATGTGCCCAGAAACGCTTGAATACCATCATGGCAAGCATCATCTGGCCTACGTCAACACCCTGAACAAGCTGCTGGAAGACAAGCCCGAATTTCAGGGTAAGTCTTTGGAAGAAATCATTCTGGCTGCCCACGGCAAAGCAGACCTTACCGGCCTGTTCAACAATGCTGGCCAGCATTGGAACCATTCCTTCTTCTGGAACTGCCTCTCCCCCAACGGCGGTGTGATGCCAGAAAAGCTGGCTGCAAAAATTGCCGCCGATTTTGGCAGCATTGACACCTTCAAAGAAGAATTCCGCAAGGCTGCTGTTTCTCAGTTCGGTTCTGGCTGGGCATGGCTGGTTCTGGGTAAGGATGGCAAGCTGGCCATCACCAAAACCCCTAACGGCACCAACCCGCTGGCCGAAGGCCAGGGCAAGGCCCTGCTGACAGTGGACGTGTGGGAACATTCCTACTACCTGGACTTCCGCAACCGTCGTCCGGACTACGTCACCAACTTCCTGGACAAGCTGGCGAATTATGAATTCGCTGAAGCCCAGCTGAACGCGGCGTAAGTTTTCCTTACCGGGAAAACACTAAAGGCAGCACCTTACCGGGTGCTGCCTTTTTTATTGGAAACTCTGCTTCTTCAAGGTGTTCTGCCCGCACCATCTACCACCCATGCACGAAAACGCATCACGCCCCCTTGATTGTCTCTCTCAACATTCCAATCTCAATTTATGAAGAATGAGACCACGCTGACATTGCCTGCATGGGGTGCCAGCAGGGCCTTCAGTCGCCTGATGTAAAAGGGACAAGAGGGATTATAATGGATATTGCAAAATTTACAGATCGTTCACGCGGCTTTTTGCAGGCTGCGCAAACAATAGCTTTACGTGATTTTAACCAGCAGCTTACACCAGAGCATCTGCTCAAGGCCATGCTGGATGATAATGAAGGGGCTGCTTCCTCACTTATTCGCAGTGCTGGCGGCAACCCGGAAGCTGTAAAAGCCGCAACCGAACAGGCTTTGGCAAAACTGCCAAAAGTTCAGGGCAGCGGTGCAGGCCAGCCAGCAGCAACACCGGAACTGGTGCGTATTCTGGATAATGCAGAACAAACTGCCCAAAAAGCTGGTGATAGCTTTGTTGCGCAGGATAGGCTGCTTGTAGCCATTGCCGCATCTGATACGCCAGCAGGCCGTGCATTAAAAGAAAACGGTGCCTCTGCTGATACACTTGAAAAAGCTATTACGACTATTCGCAAAGGACGCACAGTGACCAGCGAAAACGCTGAAGCCAATTTTGATGCACTTAAAAAATATGCCCGTGATGTCACGGAAGTTGCTCTTAAAGGCAAGCTAGACCCCGTTATTGGGCGTGATGAAGAAATCCGCCGTGCTATTCAGGTTTTGGCCCGCCGTAGCAAAAACAATCCGGTTCTGATTGGTGAACCCGGTGTGGGTAAAACCGCTATTGTGGAAGGCTTGGCCCAGCGTATTGTTAATGGCGATGTGCCCGAAGCGCTGAAAAACAAAAAACTGCTTTCTCTGGATATGGGCGCACTGGTTGCTGGCGCCAAATATCGCGGTGAATTTGAAGAACGCCTGAAAGCTGTTCTGAAAGAAATTGAATCCGCCGAAGGCCAGATCATCCTGTTTATTGATGAAATGCACACGCTGGTTGGCGCAGGCCGCACCGATGGTGCGATGGATGCCTCCAACCTCATCAAGCCGGAACTAGCCCGCGGCACACTGCACTGCATTGGCGCCACCACGCTGGATGAATACCGCAAGTATATTGAAAAAGATGCAGCCCTTGCCCGCCGCTTCCAGCCGGTATTTGTGGGTGAGCCTTCTGTTGCGGATACAATCTCTATTCTGCGCGGTATTAAGGAAAAATACGAACTCCATCATGGTGTGCGTATTACCGATGGCGCGTTGGTGGCCGCGGCTACACTTTCCAACCGCTACATCACAGACCGCTTTCTGCCCGATAAAGCGATTGATCTGATTGATGAAGCCGCAAGCCGCCTGCGTATGCAGATTGACAGCAAGCCCGAAGAACTGGACGAGCTGGACCGCCGCATCATTCAGCTAAAAATCGAACGTGAAGCCCTGAAGAAGGAAGATGATACGGCCAGCAAGGATCGCCTGGAAGCCGTAGAAGCTGAACTGGCTGATCTGGAAGAAAAGTCCAACACGCTTAGTGCCGCATGGCATGCAGAAAAGAACCGCGTAAACACCATTCAGAAACTACAGGAACAGCTTGATCAAGCACGTTCCGATGTAGAAGTGGCACAGCGTAAAGGTGACTTGGGGCGCGCATCTGAACTGATGTATGGCGTTATCCCCAACTTGCAGGGCCAGATTGCAGAAGCTCAGAAAACAGAAGAAGAAACCGCCAAAAAAGATGATCTGGTTTCCGAAGCTGTTACGGATCAGGGCGTGGCTTCTGTTGTGTCTCGCTGGACTGGCGTGCCGGTTGACCGGATGCTGGAAGGTGAACGCGCCAAGCTGCTACGTATGGAAGACGAACTGCGTAAATCCGTGGTTGGTCAGGAACAAGCTCTTAAAGCTGTTTCCAACGCGGTGCGTCGTGCCCGTGCTGGCTTGCAGGACCCCAACCGCCCGATTGGTTCCTTCCTGTTCCTCGGCCCAACAGGTGTTGGTAAAACAGAGCTGACCAAAGCGCTGGCCCGCTTCCTGTTTGATGATGATAAAGCCCTGCTGCGTATCGACATGAGTGAGTTCATGGAAAAGCACGCAGTGGCCCGCCTGATTGGTGCCCCTCCGGGTTATGTGGGGTATGAAGAAGGTGGCGTGCTGACAGAAGCTGTGCGCCGTCGCCCCTATCAGGTCATCCTGTTTGATGAAGTGGAAAAAGCACATGAAGATGTGTTCAACATTCTGCTTCAGGTGCTGGATGATGGCCGCCTAACGGATGGGCAGGGCCGCACGGTAGATTTCCGCAACACCCTTATCATTCTCACCAGTAATCTGGGTTCTGAATATCTGGCCAACCTACCGGATGGGGAATCTCCTGACATGGTGCAGGCACAGGTGATGAAGGTTGTGCGTGAGCACTTCCGCCCTGAGTTCCTGAACCGTCTGGATGAAATCATCCTGTTCTCGCGGTTGCAGAAAGCGGATATGACCAAGATTGTGGATATCCAGATTGCACGCCTGCAGCAGTTGCTGGATGATCGCAAAATCAGCCTGCACTTGGATAAACTGGCTGAAGCATGGCTGGCGAATGAAGGGTATGACCCCATTTACGGTGCCCGCCCGCTTAAAAGGGTTATTCAGCGCACGCTGCAAAACCCGCTGGCAGAACAGCTTCTGGAAGGTAATATCCTTGATGGAGAAACGGTTAATATCTCCGCCAATGGTGATGGCCTGCTGATTAACGGTAAAACCGCGGCACAAACAGAAGCAGCTATGTAATTTCTGCCTTGGCAGAGTGTGTTACACAAAACGGGAAGGCTTAGGCCTTCCCGTTTTTTATGAAACTTGCTGATCAAAGGAATGTAGAATGTCGGAACCTGTCTGGCTGGTATGGGCCAGAGAAATTCAGGCCATTGCCCAGACAGGGCTTACCTATGTGCAAGACCCGTTTGATAAAGAACGCTATGAAATGCTGCGCAATCTGGCCGCGCAAATGATGGCCGAAGGCAGCCATGTAGATGTGCAAAAAATAGAAAACCTGTTTAGCCAGCAATCAGGTTACGCCACGCCCAAGCTGGAAGTGCGCGTTGGTGTGTTTGATGCCCAGAACCGCTTGCTGATGGTGCGCGAAGTGTTGGACAGCAACCGCTGGACCGTGCCCGGTGGCTGGACAGATGTGAACCTGACAGCATCTGAATGTGCGGCCAAAGAGGTGTGGGAAGAAACTGGTTATACAGTGCGGATTACCAAACTAGCCATGGCGCTGGATCGGGCCCGCCAAGGGCATATGCCGCCAGAACCTTTTTCTGTCACCAAGCTATTCTTTCTGGGCGAAATAACCGGGGGTGAAGCTACCACCAGTATTGAAACAAGCGAAGTTGGCTTTTTTGCACAGGACAATATCCCGCAGGATATTTCAACCGGGCGCATTACACCGCACGAAATTACCCGGCTTTTTGCACATCAAGCAGACCCAGAGTTGCCTACAGATTTTGACTGAATAAAAAATCTGACATCAGGATTTTAAAAGTATTTATCCTGATGTCAGAGCTTTTTTTAAGCGATCATCGGTTGGATGTGGGAAAACTGGCGCTCAAACCGGGCGCGATCTTCTGTTGAAAGACGAACAGTAATATCTGTCTGTTCATCCTTATCTTCCCGCGCAACAACTTCACCGTGCTGATAAAGCCAAGCCGAGGCTGCTCCATCTGCCAGCGGCAAACGGTAACGCACCGTTTCCATGCCTTGTGTAATACGCGCATCAATACGTGCCAGAAGTGTTTCCAAGCCATCCCCTGTAATAGCGGAAATAGCAATGGTATCTTCTGTTTGCGGAATAGCTTCTGGGCCACCCAGCAGATCAACCTTGTTCAGCACTTCAATTATGCGTTCCGGCCAATCCTGCTCCAGCATGTCATCCTTCGCCATGCCTTCCAGAACACCCAGCACATCTTTTTTCTGGGCTGCGCTATCTGGATGCGCCACATCGCGCACATGCAGGATAATGTCTGCCTCTGCCACTTCTTCCAACGTGGCCCGGAAAGCCGCAATCAGCTCCGTTGGCAGATCACTGATAAATCCTACCGTGTCAGACAGAATAACCCTACGGCCAGAAGGCAGATCAATCGCGCGCATGGTAGGGTCTAGCGTCGCAAAAAGCTGATCCTGCGCATACACAGTGGCACCCGTAAGCGCATTGAACAGCGTGGATTTACCTGCGTTGGTATAACCCACCAAAGCCACCACCGGAAAAGGTACGCGCTTACGTGCCTGCCTATGCAACCCGCGTGTGCGCCGCACCTGTTCCAGATCTTTTTTAAGCCGCACAATACGATCACCGATCATACGCCGGTCAGCTTCAATCTGGGTTTCACCGGGGCCGCCAAGAAAGCCAAAACCACCGCGCTGGCGTTCAAGATGGGTCCACAAGCGCACAAGGCGGGAACGCTGATATTCCAGATGCGCAAGTTCAACCTGCAAGGTGCCTTCCTTTGTGGCGGCACGGGCACCAAAAATATCCAGAATAAGGCCGGTACGATCTATAACCTTACAACCGCATTCTGTTTCCAGATTACGCTGTTGGGCGGGGCTAAGCTTTGCATCCACCACCACCACATCAACCTGATCTGCCTTAACGGCAATACGCAGGGAATCTACCTGCCCCTTACCTAAAAGGGTAGCGGAACGCCTGCTGCGCAGAAGCAATACATCCTTGCGCACAATAACCAGCCCAATAGAGGCTGTTAGTCCCACGGCTTCTTCCAACCGTGCCTCTGCGGCCCGCACATCCTGCCCGTGGGCAGAACGCTCCCACGGCAGAATAACTGCCGCGCGGGTTGCTACTTTCTTTTTCTTTTCAGAGAAACTCGTCGCCAAGAGAAAGGTCCCTGTCTGCCTGCGCATCGGCAGTGTTGGAATCGGAAATATTGACAGGAATGCTGGGCATTACCGTGCTGATGGCATGCTTGTAGATAAGCTGGGTTTGTTCATCACGCCGTAAAAGAACAACCTCATCATCAAACCATGTAATAAATCCCTGTAACTTAACGCCGTTAACCAGAAACACCGTAACAGCCGCGCGTGAGCGCCGGATCTGGTTCAGGAACGCATCCTGCACGTTATATGCACTCTCTTTTTCCACAGTGTGAGGCCCTATTCCGTTCTCATTATTATATTTTAGCCGGACTGCCTGCCTAAAGCCTGCAACCTTGAAACATGTCAGCCCGCGCCTCGTTCCTCAGATGTTACACCAAGCTGCTTAAGTTTGCGATGCAAAGCGCTGCGCTCCATGCCCACAAACAGCGCTGTACGGCTGATATTTCCGCCAAAGCGCAAAAGCTGGGCTTGCAGATACTGGGTTTCAAACAGATCACGCGCTTCTCTTAGGGGTAGCGCCATAACATCTGTTGAGGCATCAAACTTCAGCAATGCGGGCGCACTTTCCCCCACAGTAGAGGGCAGCATATCTGCCCGAATGGGCTCTTGGCTGCTGCCGGGCTGCATAATCAGCACGCGTTCCATCAGGTTGCGCAGTTCTCGCACATTACCCGGCCAATCATAAGCCTGAAGGGCGGCAACGGCATCGGGCGAGAGTTCACGCGTAGGCAAACCAGCCATTTCTGCTGCGCGGCGCAAAAACATGGCCGCAAGCCCGGGAATATCATCCCGCCTTTCTCGCAGCGCGGGCATGCGCAGCGGCACAACTGCCAACCGGTAATACAGGTCTTCCCGGAAACGCCCGGCCATAATTTCAGCCTGCAAATCACGGTTGGTGGTAGCCAGCACGCGCACATCCACTTTAACGCGGGCATCACCCCCCAGACGTTCGAATGTCTGATCCTGCAAGGCTCTTACAATCTTGCCCTGTGTTTCCAGCGGCATATCTGCCACTTCATCCAGCAAAAGCGTGCCACCATGCGCGCGTTCCAGCACACCGGTACGGCGGCCTACGCCTTCTGTGCCGCCTTCAAGCCCGAACAGTTCTTCCTCAAACCGTCCTGGTGCCAGCGTGGCGCAGTTGAGCGCAACAAAAGGGCCATCCTCCCGCTTGGAGCGGGCATGGATCATACGGGCGGCCACTTCCTTGCCAGACCCCGGCCCACCGCTGATAAGTACGCGTGAACCTGTGGGGGCCACTTTTTCTATCTGGTTTCTAACGGCTGCAATCTGGGCGCTGTTACCGAACAGTTCCGTATCCTGCCCGGCTTTTATGCGCAGTTCTTCGTTCTCACGCGCCAGCCGCGAGGCCTCCAGCGCACGCCGCACAATAACCAGCAGTCTATCTGCCTGAAATGGCTTTTCTATAAAATCGTAAGCACCATGCTGAAGCGCCGCCACGGCTGTTTCAATTGTGCCATGGCCAGAAATCATGACAACAGGAACCGAAGATTCCTCGGCTTTCATGGCCTGAAGAATGGCCAGACCATCCATGTCTGACCCTTGTAGCCAAACATCCAGAATAACAAGTGATGGCCTACGAGCCCGAAAAGCGGCCAATGCGGTATCTGCACTGGCGGCTACGCGCGTTTCATAACCTTCATCACTCAGAATGCCCTCAATCAGCATTCTGATATCGGGTTCATCATCAACAATCAGGATTTCATGCGCCATGGTTGTCTTTCACCGACAAAATCAGAGTAGCCACAGTTCCTCTTTCTCCCGCTTTGTCTTCCAGACGCACTGTTCCACCATGATCTTCCATGATCTTTTTCACAATAGCCAAACCTAAACCAGTACCCTTGGCTTTGTGCGTCACATAAGGTTCCGTCAGACGATTTCTATCATCCGATGGAAGCCCAACTCCGTTATCTGCCACTTCTATGGCGATATCTTCTGCCCCTTCTATAATCCGAACCGACACTTCACCCTTTGTAGCGGGTGCTTGATCTGTAGCTTCGCCTTGTCTGGCTGTCATGGCAATGGCATCCGCTGCATTCTGCAAAAGATTAATAAGTGCCTGACTTATCAATCTTCTATCACATCGTGCTTTGGGGCCTCTGTCTGGAATATCCAGATGATAGGCAATTTCTGGGTGTGCGTTTCTTTGCAGAACCAGCACCTCACGCACAATACGCGAAATATCCTCATCTTTCATGACAGGCTGCGGCATACGCGCAAAGGCCGAAAACTCATCCACCATGCGCCCGATATCCCCCACCTGCCGCACAATTGTATCTGCACACTGCGAAAATGTATCGGGATCGGAAGTAATTTCTTTTAAAAAACGCCGCTTTAACCGTTCAGCCGCCAGTTGGATGGGTGTAAGCGGATTCTTGATTTCATGCGCAATACGCCGTGCCACATCGGCCCATGCAGCTTTACGCTGCGCCTGTTGCAGGGCCGTAATGTCATCAAATGTCATCACGTACCCTTCGGTAATCGTGCCCCGTAGCTCGGCCCCCAAACGCACCAACAAGGTGCGCTGGCTGGCTTGCTGACCTATCTGAATTTCCCGCGTGAGCACAGCATCTGGGGTTGTACGTGCTTCTTGCAAAAACTCGGAAAATTCCGGCACGCGTTGGGCCAAGGGCTCACCAATGGCATCCATTAAATCTGTTTGCAGCAAGACACAGGCAGCACGATTTGGCAGTTCGATATTCTGCTTAACGTCCAGCCCAATCACACCGGCTGAAACGCCAGAAAGCACGGCCTCTGTAAACCGCCGACGCTCATTGATCTGCCCATATGCAGCCATCAACTCCGAACGCTGGCTGGCCAGTTCTTCTGTCATGCGGTTAAAGGCGCGGGAAAGACTGGCAACTTCATCATCCCTGTCATTTTCAGGCACATGAACACCCAAATCCCCCTCACTTACCCGGCGCGCAGCTACGCTTAACAAACCCAGCGGACGCGCAATCTGGTTTGCCAGCGCCAGCCCGATCAAGGCCGCAGCAGCAAGCACCAGCAACGCCACCAACGCAAAGATCATGACAAATGTCAGCTGGATCTTGGCGCGGTTGTTGCTCAGCCGCTTGTAATCCGCCACCACCTTTTCCGTGCGATGCATGTGCTCCAGAATAGTTGGATCAACCAGCCGGGTAATGACCAGCATAAGCGCTGGCGTTTGAGAAAGTTCCACCACAGCCCGCACTGTGCGTTCATCTGGAGAATCCAGAATAGCCACATCGTTTGAGCGCGCCATAACCGTAGCCGCAGGAGGGGGCAGTTCCTGCAAATACCCCGTGCGGCTCATCAACCCGCCCGCAGCCACAACCTTGTTGGTAATGGGGTCATACACCAAGGCTTCTGTCAGCCCGCGCATGGTGGCCTGACTATCCAGCATTTGCGCCAAGGCATCGTGATCCTGAAACAGATCCATGCCACTGGCCGCCAGTTCGTTCTGGGCGCTCATGATGTAATTGGCCATCGAGAACGCATCTGTGCGGATATTAGCGTTATGTTCCACCAGATACCCGCGAGAAGCCTGCAAAGCTTCATTCAACGCTGTGTTAACCCGGTCTGAAAACCAGATCTGAATGCCGTAATGGAAAAACAGCGTTGCAAACGCGCCCACAACCAGCGTGGGGGCCACAGCCACAATGCCAAACAGCGTAACCAGCCGCACATGCAGCCGCGCCCCAGCCAAACCCTTCCGATGCTCGCGCACCATTGGGCCAATACGGATAGCCAAGGCCACCACAAGCAGCGCCAGCACCATACCATTCAGGAACAGCAGCAAGGGTTCAATCAGGGAATAATGCCCAAAGGACATCCCCCCTGAAAGCACTACAAACGTGGCAAACCCCAAACACAACGCCAACGCAGCAAGCGTAATGGCAACCGTTTTACGCTCCAGAGAACGCAAAAGCCAATGCAGGCGTGTGCGGGAAAGAAGGTGCCTTAGGGAGAACAGAAGCTGCTTCATACCTAAAGGTCAGACTACGCCACGAACGACAGGAATCTCAAGGTCTCGAATTTTTTTCCGCAATGTATTTCGGTTCAGGCCTAACATGGCCGCAGCTTTGATCTGGTTGCCGCGTGTTTCGGCCAGTGTCATCTGGATAAGCGGACGTTCAACTTCTGCAATAATCCGGGCATGCAGATCATGCAGCGGCACGCCATCCCGCCCGGCTTCCAGATAACGGGCGATATGGCGAGAAACAGATTCCGACAAGGGTTCCGCCGCCATAACGCTGTTGGGAATCGGATCATACGCCAGAGGTTCGGCCAGTTCTGCATCAATCACATCGCCAGTGATGGTTTCCTGAGAATACAGGGCCACGATACGGCGGATAAGGTTTTCCAATTCTCGCACATTACCTGGCCAGCGCCAGGCCTGAAGCCTTGTAATGGCACTTTCATCCAGGATTCTGTACGTTCCGCCATCATCCCGGCACTGAGAGAGAAAATGCCGCGCCAGTAGCGGAATATCTTCCAGCCTTTCCCGCAGTGGTGGCAGGCGCAACGGCACCACATTCAGGCGGTAATACAGATCCTCACGGAACGTACCTGCCTGAATAGCCTGCCGCAGATCTCTATGCGTAGCAGCTATAATGCGCACATCTGCACGCAAGGGCGTTGTGCCCCCTACTGTGGTAAATTCACCTTCCTGCAAAACACGTAGTAAACGGGTTTGTGCCTCCTGCGGCATGTCTCCAATTTCATCCAGAAATAGTGTGCCGCCTGTGGCCTGCTCAAACCGTCCGGGCATGCGGCCTAACGTGCCGCCACGTTCATACCCAAACAATTCGCTTTCAATCTGCTTGCGCGGAATAGCCGCCATATTAACGGCCACAAAAGGCCCACTTCTGCGCCGGCCGTATTCGTGCAATGCGTGAGCTACCAGTTCCTTACCCGTACCGCTTTCCCCTGAAATCATGACTGTGAGATCAGAAGTGGTCAGGCGGGCAATGCTGCGATAGATCCCCTGCATCACAACGGACTGCCCAATTAAAGGCAGGCGTTCTTCTGGCGGTTGATCGGCTGCTGGTTTTTCGGCTTCTTGCACTGGGGTTGTGAGCGCTCTTGCCACAACTGCCAGCAGCTCCTTTAAATCAAACGGCTTGGCCAGATATTCAAACGCGCCACGTTGCGTGGCTTTTACCGCTGTTGTGAGAGTTGATTGCGCGCTCATGACAATGACGCGCAGATCAGGCCGAAATTGGCGAATGCGCGTAACCAGATCCAGCCCACTGCCATCTGGCATGATCACATCCGTAATCACCAGATCCCCCTCACCTTCCTGCACCCATTGCCAGAGTGTGTTCACGGATGGTGTGGTTTGCACCTGATAGCCTGCCCGACCCAATGCCTGCCCCAGCACAGTGCGAATAGAACGATCATCATCAGCAACAAGAATAGTGGGCAGCGGTGTCATAACGTCTCAAACCAGATAAAAAGCTGAAAAACAGAACTGTTGCACAAAGGGGCATCTCACCCCGAATGCCCCATATGGTCGACAATCGGCAGAAACAAGCTGATTTCCGTACAGCCGCGGCGGCTTTCTACCTCAATAACGCCACCGTGGTCGTCCATCACCTTACCGACCAAAGCAAGCCCCAGCCCGCTTCCGTTTACCTTGGTGGATACAAAAGGCTCGAACAGATGCGGGCGCACTGTTTCGGAAATACCCGGCCCTGTATCCCGCACAGTGACAACCAGCGGAAGGTGCCGCCATTGGGCGGTGCCCGGCACAGCCACCCGAATACCGGGGCGATAGCTGGTAAGCAGCGTGATCTCGCCGCCTTTATCGGTATTGCGTATGGCTTCGGCTGCGTTTTTCACTAAGTTAAGCAAAACCTGCACCAACCGGTCCCGATCCCCCCATACATGCGGGAGGGAGGGATCATAACGCTCTACAATTTTGATACCCTTGGCAAAACCGTTGCTGGCCAGCAGGCGCACATGTTCCAATATTCTGTGAATATTGAGTGCCCGGAAATCCAGATTGGCTTCACCAAACATACCCATGCGGTCAACCAACGCATCAATCCGGTCAACCTCATCACAAATCAGGGTGGCCAGATCACGGTCTGCATCTGTTACGGCCTGTTCCAGCAACTGCGCGGCCCCTTTAATGCCAGATAGCGGGTTGCGCACCTCATGCGCCAGCATGGCGGCCAGCCCGGAAACGCTGCGGGCCGCAGAACGGTAGGCAAGTTGCTGATCCAGCATGCGGGCTGCGGAGGGCTCATGAAATGTCAGCAAAATGATGTCCGGGTAATCAGGCACATCAGCAGCCTGCACACTGACACCTTCATGATGAAAGCGTGGGGAACTGAACAGCAGTTCATGCTCTGTTACACTTCCACCACGGGTGCGCACATGCTGAAGCAGCAGGTAAACCGGATGGTCCTGCGGAACAACTTCTGCCAAACCACCGTGCCGTAACTGATGGCGAGACATGCCAAAAAACTCTTCTGCCGCCATATTGGCAGCAAGAATTGTATTTTGTGGCCCTATTTCCAAAACCGGAACGGGCAGACTGTCCAGAACAAGCGCCGCATCGGGCTGAGCAACCCCATGCGCTGCTTTTGCCTTCACGCCGCCTGAACCTGATCTTGCTGCTGCGCCATGGCATGGCGGGAAACGCGCGGCTCTCGCACCGCACCAGCCGCAATTTGCTGATCGTAAAAATCAGCAATCATGGCAATGGCTTCTTCTGGCGTTTCCACCCGATTAAACGCCGCGCGAAATGATGCCGAACCATGCAGCCCTGCCGAATACCAGGAGACATGCTTACGGGCCAAACGCAGGCCGGGGCGCTGGCCAAAGTGCTCCAGCATCATATTATAATGTTCTAGCACAATGGCTTTTTCTTCCGGCAATGCGGGATCGGGAATTTCCTGCCCCGTACGCAAAGCGTGTGCCACCTGCGCCAAAAACCACGGACGCCCATAACAGCCACGCCCGATCATCACCCCATCTGCGCCAGATTGCGCCAAGGCCTCCCGCGCATCTCCAACCGTAAGAATGTCACCATTCACGATAACGGGTAGATCTACCGCGTCCTTTACATTTTTCACAAAGGCCCAGTTGGCCGTGCCATTATAAAACTGCTGGCGCGTGCGGCCATGCACCGTAATCATGCGGATACCCACATCCTGCGCAATACGCGCCAGCACAGGGGCATTTAGGTGTTCATGATCCCAACCCATGCGCATTTTAAGGGTAACGGGTACCGGCACGGCTTTAACCACAGCAGCCAGCAAACGCTCGGCAGCCCCTTCATCCCGCATAAGGGCAGAACCGGCCATCTGGCCAACGGCCACTTTTTTAACCGGGCAACCAAAATTGATATCAATAAGATCTGCCCCGCGGCCTACGGCAATGCGCGCGGCCTCTGCCATGGCATCCGGGTCGCACCCTGCAAGCTGCACGGCATTTGGGCCACCCGCATCCGCCACCTCCGCCATACGCAGGGTGGTATCGTTTTCACGCACCATCGCCCAAGAGGCGATCATTTCAGAAACAACAAGACCAGCCCCCAACTTGCGTGCCAGACGCCGAAACGGCAGATCTGTCACGCCAGACATGGGAGCCAGAATGACAGGCGTATCCAAAACGATACTGCCCAGAGTAATGGGACGCAGGGTGGGTTGCGTATGCACTGTTATTTCCGTTTGCCTATGATTTAGGCAGAAATACAGCCACCCCGCGCCTTACGCAACATAAGAAACCGTAATGGCGCCAGCTTAGGGCACCAGAACAGAAACTGTAGCCGTGCAGGCAATGCCTTCTTCACGCCCGGTAAAGCCCAGACGTTCGGATGTGGTGGCCTTAACGGAAATCCGATCCACATCCACTTCCAGCAAATCTGCCAGACGTTTGCGCATGGCTTCTGAATGCGGGCCAATTTTGGGGCGTTCGCAAATTAGTGTCAGATCCGCATTTACCAGCATGCCGCCGCGTTCACGGATACGCTGGCCTGCGTGCACCAGAAAGCGGGCGCTATCTGCGTTTTTCCACTCATTCTGGCTGGGTGGAAAATGGCGGCCAATGTCACCTTCCGCCAACGCACCATAAATGGCATCACACAACGCATGAATACCCACATCAGCATCTGAATGCCCGGCCAAGCCTTTGGTATGAGGCACCGTAATACCGCACAGGATGAGCGGACGCCCTTCCTCAAACGCATGCACATCGTAACCCAGCCCTACGCGCGGCAGAAGCGTGGGGCCGATCAGTCGTTCCAGACGCACCAGATCACCCTCATATGTCAGCTTGATATTGTCTTCATCACCCGCCACCAGCGCCACGCTGAACCCGGCATCTTCCAGCAGTTTGGCATCATCCGTTGCACTCACGGATGCAGCGCCACGATGGAGATCTAAAAACAGGCCAAAGCGGAAGCCCTGTGGCGTTTGGGCACGATAAAGATGATCCCGCGGGACGGTGCCATCAATCACACCATCTTTTTCCCGCTTGAGCGTATCCGCCACTGGCACAGCCGGAATGGCCCCAGGATGCTGCCCTAATGCAGAAACAACATTGCCGATCACCTGCGCGGTCACATACGGGCGGGCACCATCATGCACCAGCACGATATCCGGCTTTTCGGCTTCTGGCAGTTTATCCAATGCCTCCAGCCCGGCCCGCACACTGGCTTGCCGGGTTTCACCCCCAGCTACTGGCGGCAGAATCTTCAATCCTTCCAGCGCCTCGTTCAAGGAGGCAGGATCTCCGACTGGCTGAATAGAGGTGACATGAGGCAATAAAGCTTGCGCTGCATGACGGATTACGGGTTGTCCAGCCAGCAGCACGTACTGCTTGGGAATGGAAGAACCCGTAGTGGCGGCATAACGACTGCCCGTACCGGCAGCCAAAAGAATGGCGGCTACTCGCATGTACGAAGCAATGGGGCGGCCTGCCTTGTCCGTCAAGCCTCAAAATAGGCAGAGCACGGCTTTAGGGTTGGGACGTATGCTCTTTTTCCTGCGCTGGACGATAGGCTTCTACCAGATAAAGCGGGCGTTTTTTGGTTTCGTTAAAAATACGGCCCACATATTCGCCTATCAAGCCAACTGTCATAAGCTGGATACCGCCTAAAAACAGGATAACCGCCATAAGGCTGGGGTAACCCGCCACCCTGTTACCAAATAACAGGGTGCACCCAACAATCCAGATACCGTAGCACACAGCCAGTATGGAAATACCAAGCCCCATATATGTGCTTAACTGAAGCGGCAGCACAGAAAACGAGGTGATTCCCTCCAGCGCGAAGTTCCACAAAGACCAGTAATTGAAACTGCTCTTACCCGCAGAACGTGGGGCGCGATCATACAGAACGGCGCGGGATGGAAAGCCAACCCAGGCAAACAGCCCTTTCATAAACCTATGGCGTTCACGCAGTAGCAACAGGCTATCCACCAGCCTGCGGCTCATCAGCCGGAAATCCCCTGTATCTGGCGGAATAACCACTTTGTTGCCTAGCCGCTTCATGACACGGTAGAACATCCATGCTGTCAGCCGTTTGGGAATAGTCTCCCCTTCCCGCGTGTTGCGGCGGGCGTAAACGGTATCCACATCATCTGTCCATGCGGCAACCAGATCGGCAATAACTTCTGGTGGGTCCTGTAAATCGGCATCAATCACAATAATGCCGCGCGTACCCCGTGCATGATCCAACCCTGCTGTTAGAGCAATTTCCTTACCGAAATTGCGGGAAAGGTTCACAACACTTACGCGCCCATCCTGCTCTGCCAAAGCATACATGCCAGCCAACGTTTGATCCCGCGAGCCATCGTTTACGTAAACAACCTCCCACGGCGCACCAATCCCTTCCATAACGGCAGATAGCCGCTGGTGAAAAATTGGCAGAACTTCCTGTTCATTATAACAGGGTACAACCACGCTAAACGCTGGCGAAAAACCAGATGGCAAAATTTTTTCCTCTCAATCAAGCAAGCCATCAGATGTTGGAGCTTGCTCCATGCTGCCAGTTTATACAGATACCAAAGCACAAAAAGCTTAAATATAAGTGCTACAGATTTTGCCTAAAGGCTGTTGTCAAATCCGCAACAGGGTGCGGCAAATTCCCTCCAACACGGCATTCTCGGGCTTGCATCCCGCCTGTGGCAAACTAAAAGGGCCCCATATGGCGCTTTATATCTTCTTTCAGGGATAATATTACCTCATGGCCACGCAAGAAATATTAAAAGAAAATGTAAAGGATGCGCCTATGGTGCTCCAGAACATTATTTTTCCGGCTCTTCAGTCCGTTATCCCGGAAGATCTGTATTTTCGGGCTCTGAATGAAAAGGTTGAGCTTTTTCGTGCTGCGCCAGAAACACTTTCATTTCATGCGGGCGGACGCGCTGCCTTTGATACATACTTTAACGGCATTACCGTTGAACGGTGGCGTGAACTCTGTGCCATTGAGAACCTGAACCTGACACTGGAAGGCAAAGGCAAGTTTATTGTCCGCTTTGGGCTACATCAGCTTGGCCTGCCCCACCGGTGGTTGTTTGAACACACAGTGGAACTGGAAGAAGGCGCTCCTGTCTCTCTGGATCTGCCATTCTGGGCCGGTCTGGAACGCGGCCTGCTTTATATGTGGGTGGAAGCGCTGGAAGATGGTTACCTGCGCGGCGGCAATGTTTCCACCACACAGCAGCCAGTGCGAGATGCCCGCATGGCTATTGTTATCACACACTTTAACCGTAAACCGCACCTGCTCCCTGCCCTGCAAAAGCTTGAAGCTGGCCTGAAGAATGCACCACAGTGGAAAGACCGGGTGCAGGTTATTGTGGTCGATAACTCTCAAAACGTCACACCTGATGAAGCCGGAAGCGCGCTGGTTATACCTAACCGGAATCTGGGTGGCGCTGGCGGCTTTACCCGCGGGTTGCTGTACGCAAAGGACCACGGCTTTACGCACTGCCTGTTCATGGATGATGATGCCAGCTGTGACTTTGAGGCCGTTTGCCGTGCCTACATGCTGCTGAGCTACAGCACAGAAGACCGCGCCGCCATTGTAGGCAGCCAGCTGCGTGAAACTGTGCCTTGGCAGTTGCACGAAGCCGGAGCGCGTTTTGTAAAAGGCCGGTGGATTGCCCGTAAGCACATGCTGGACATGCGCAATATCCACCACCTTTTGCTTTCCGAAATGGATGATTCCGCTGCCAACTATGGCGGCTGGTGGTTCTTTGCCTTCCCCATTTCTGCCGTGCGCCACTTCCCCTACCCCTTCTTTGTGCGCGGGGATGACGCGGAATTCTCGCTCCAGAACAAATTCCCGCTGGTAACGATGAATGGCATCTGCTCCATGGCAGAAGACTTCAGCGTCAAGGAAAGCCCGATGACGCGGTATCTGGGCCTGCGCGCGACCATGGTACTGATGATGCTGAATGGAGAAGAAAAATCCAAACCGTATCTGGATGTTTTTCTGGTCTGGTTCCGTGGCGTTCTGTTCTCCTACAATTACGCCAGCGCCAAAGCATTAATCATGGCCATGAAGCACGTGATGGAAGGGCCAGAATTCTTTGTGCGCAACATGGACATGGCTAACGTACGTGCCCAGATTGGCGCCCTGACACCCAGTGAAAAAATGGTGCCTTATGATCTGAAAGATATTGAGGTTCTGCACCATCATCATCACGATGGACGTATCCGCCGCCTGGCACGGCTTGTCACTCTCAACGGCACACTTTTGCCAGCCGTATTGATGCGGGATGATGTGCGCTTCCAGTTCAAAGACTTTAACGCGGCTTTCCGTGATATCTTCCGTTTTAAACATGTGCTTTATTATCACGAAGCCACGCGCACGGGTTATGTCGCCACTCAGAACAGAAAACTGTTTTTTGAGCTCTGGAAAGAAGGTCTGGCAGTGTGTGCAAAATTTGCGCGCGCCATGCCTGCCCTGCAGCAAGCCTATGTCAAAGCGCTACCTAATATGACAACGGAAGATTTCTGGCGCCATGTTTACAAAAATGAACTGACAACAGAAGAAAAAAAGAGCTGAGTTTATTAACGCCTTTTTCTTAATCTGACGTATCAGAAAAAAGCCCGGCAATATTTTGCCGGGCTTTTTTAGTATCAGCGCATTTGCAGAATAAGCTGCAATTTTCGCTCTCGGCTGAGTTGCCACAGAAAGGCTACCAACCCCAACACCCCCATCAGCAGGCACACCAAAGCCAGCGGCCATGTGTGCGGGAAATAGGAGACTGTCAGCTTACCAGAACATCCTGCTGGCACATCAACCTGCACCAAAACATCCTGAAAACCACTTACGTTTACTTTACAATTCAAACCTTGCGCGGTGTAACCCGGCCACCACTGACGGGACAAAACCATCTGCACAGGCGCTGTATGCGCTGGCACAGAAAATGTCATGCTATTTGCTGTCTCACGCTCCACTGTCACGCCTGCTTGCGTGGAATACGCCAGATTGGATGGATACGTTTTGGGCGTAGAAAGATACAGCATTCCAGACGGCGCTGTAGCAACCTTATGGTATCCGCAGGCCAGCAAATCATGATGATATTTCTGGTAGGTATCGGAAGACACCACCATGCTGCTAACGGCAAACAGATCAAACAAACAGGGATTACCGGGCAGCATAACGGCAGATGCCAGTTTGGGAATAATATCGTCCGGTTTGAAAATGGTATGAGACGTATCATGCGTTAAAATGGCATCGGTATAATCCTGCCCATTGGGAGAATAGCCATTGAGCGCACGGATATTGTAATACCCAAACAAGCTTGATTGCAGATCTGCCGCTTCCTTTGGATGCTCCCTACCCCAAGGCGCAAACGAAAGCAGATTACCCTGCATGTTCACTGAGGCAGGAACAGAAACATGAGAAGGCAGCACATTCACCGGCAAGTAAATCCTCCCCAGAGAAGGCATGCTGGCGAGCATCAGCAACAAGGAAAATACTGGAATAGCCGCTGGAATAATAAGCCCAATATCTTTGCCGGTTATTTTCTTGCTTCTGGCATACAAAAACCACACCGCCACCAACGCAATGCTTGTTAAAAGCTCCAAAGCAACAACTTTGGGACGCTCAAATACATTTTTGGAAGCCGAAACAACAAACAGCAACGCGGTAATTCCAAAAAATACATTCCGTCTCACAGAACTTTCAACAATGTCCTTTTTTGAAAAAACATAGAATGTCGTAATTGCTGCAAATACAGAAACATACGGCACAAAACGCAAAGGCCAACGTAAAATACCCATTTGCGAGGGCATAAGAGCCAAAGCCGTTGTTATACCCAAAATAATCAAACAGGCTGCCAGCACACGATCCCGCACAGAAGTACGGAAGAAAATTGCAACCGGCAACGCAAACAGTGTGGAAAACCCAACAGGTATAAAAACAGACTTATACCCACCAAAATAATTCATGAATTCATAATAAGTTGGAGAAAACGTTACCAGTAACTGAGAAAGGCTGGGCACCATAAAATTATCTGCATTCTCCCACCCTGTTGCACGGTTAAGCAGCGGATGCAGAAACACGTATTCTGAATACACAGGAATGGCGGCTATGCCTGCCAATAACAAAGGCACACAACGCCGGAACAGAACCTTTATGGGATCTCCATATGCCAGATCCACACAACTAAAGCCTGCCACAACAGCCAGATAACCAATAAACCCATGCGGCCAGCCAGAGGCCAGAAGCACAAGTGTTGCAGCAAAATTAGCTATAACGGCCCCTGTGGTAATACGCTGGCGCAATTGGCAATACGTTGCAATGGCCAGCAAAGACCACGCATGCCCATTAGCAGCGTTCCACCATGGCCCGGCATATTGATATAAAAACACTGGGTTGATTGCGATTGAAAACCCAAGCAACAAAGAAATATCGCGCGATATTTCCAAGCTGCGACCTATAATATAACCGGAAATGCAGCAGATAAAAACGTTACATAAAGCATAAAACCACCCCGTAATAAGCGGATTGGTTGTAAGGCACGTTACCAAGGATGCCAGAATATTCTGCGGCGCAAAAATACCACGCTGCAATTCCACCATTGCGTTATCACCAATAAAAATATTCTTGGTGATGAACGGAATTTCTCCAGATAACCATGTCTGCCCATACTGGCGCAGAAAACCCAGATACTCGTTCTGGGAATCATCTATGGTGAAAAAGGACGGAAAGCGAACTTCGCATATCCCCACCACAAAGCACGACACCAGCAAAGCGTAAAAAACAGCTAAAAAACCGTTTTTTACGAAACTATTGTTTCTTGACATATCAGACCAAAAAAAATGGAATACCTTTCTCTTTTTCAACAGAAAGCGCCAAAATTATCAATAAAAACTAAATAAATTTTACGAAACTGCACAAAAAAACACCCATACAAATATATTGCATGGGTGTTTCATAAAATATTACAGAAAATTACTATCAGGTAGGATCAACAAAAAACGCAGGGAGTGAAAGTTCCGAGGCCTTCAATGCCGTGTCGATCACATCGCACGCAGCCAGCGCTTCCTTGATGGTAACATCCATATCCAGATAACGGTACGTGCCCAAACGCCCCATAAAGGACACGCCTTTTTCTGCACGTGCCAGCTCGATATAGCTTTCGAGCATCTTCTTTTCGTTTACCAGCCGGATGGGGTAGTAAGGAATATCGTTTTCGCCTGCCAGACGGCTGTATTCACGGAAACAAACCGTTTTGGAGAACTTGTCCTGTTCCCACGGGGCAAAGTGTTTGTGTTCAGAAATACGCGTATATGGCACTTCTTCATTACAGTAGTTGATAACCGCAGTGCCCTGATGGTCACCATCATCTACAAAGCGTTCAAAATCCAGCGTTCTGTAACCTAAACGGCCCAGACGGAAACCAAAATACCGATCAATCGGCCCCGTATAGAATACGTGCTGGAAATCTTCTTTCAGGCTTTCAAAAGAACTGCCCAACCGGACATCAATGCCTTCAACGTTCAGGATATTCTGCACAATGGCAGTATAACCTTCTTCTGGCATACCCTGATACGGGTGGTTGAAGTAGTTATCATCATAATTGAAGCGCAAAGGCAGACGCTTGAGAATGGAAGCCGGAAGCTGCGTAGGCTCTAGCCCCCACTGCTTGCGCGTGTATCCATAAAAGAATGCCCGATACAGGTCCGGGCCAATCATGCTCAGCGCCTGTTCTTCAAAGGACTGAGGGTTAGTAATGCTTTTATCCGCCTTGCTTTCAATAAAAGCACGCGCTTCCTTCGGCCCCATTGTAGTACCGAAGAACTGGTTAATGGTCAGCAGGTTAACAGGCAGCGTGTAAACGTGCTCGTTAGAAATGGCTTTCACACGGTTTACATAAGGCTTGAACGTGCCAAATTTCTGCACGTAGGCCCATGTGCGCTCATCTGCGGTGTGGAAAATATGAGGCCCATATTTGTGCACCATAACACCGGTTTCAGCATCACGCTCCGTGTAACAATTCCCACCAATATGGGAGCGTTCATCCACGACCACCACTTTATGACCGCGCTCTGCCAGATGACGGGCAATAACGGCACCACTAAACCCAGCGCCCACAACACAAAATGTCATACGTTTTTCAACCCTTCAGCCCTAACTTTAACAACAAACAATACCGGTTTAATCTTTAAAGAATGTATATCCCTTTACCACACTTTGGCCAACAACTTGCCTAAGCTCATCAGGCATTAAGGTTTTTCGTACATGAAGCCTATAATATAGCCAAGGCAAGTGGCACGGCATAGGAAAGGAGGCCCCATAAATATGGAGCCTCATCTTTCCCACAGAACTACATAAACTTAAAGAAATTCAACAACAGGACGTTCCTCAATTAAGAGCTTGTCCCTATTATGCAGCAACCAGACACCCATAATTCTTTCAGAAATAAAGCCAAAAATTCTTTTCTGGTAATCAGTATAATTATTGAAAAACTTCAAATCAGCCAAAGGAAGAAGTATTGAAAAAAGCCATTCACAGTATCTATCAACAACAGCCTTCTTACCAACAAACATGTTGTATCGGTAAATAGCACACTCTTCTCTCATGAAAAATCTATACGCATCCATATATTCTGGGTGCAATCTTTGTATCATTCTTTCAACAAGAAACATGTCATCAATATTATGGTACAATCTATAATTGTGTAAAACGTTCCCTACATCCTGCTTCAAAGAAACCACAAGATCGACATCACCCGTAAGGTAATCAAAATCATTCCCTGCGGCTATTTCTTCTCTTTCAATCTTTTCATCTGGATTAGACGGCGTCTTATAAAACAGATTATTTCCATACGTTTTTTTTGCAAAAAAACGTCGATAATGACTCAACCCAACAATGTCGGATGTTTTGTCATTTTTCCACATCCAATATAAGGCTGTTAATTCACAGAAGCAGTAATTGAGATCAGATATATTTTGCCCTGTATCATCACCCATAAAATTTGTTACTATATTCTTATTCTTTTTCCCACATAACATTGGAGTATAAATATTATCAAAAGGATTTTGAAAGTTATCGTGGCACGCGGTGTATATTGTTACTTTCATAATTACCTCGAGGAGCAAAATTTTATCTTATAATAGAAAAATGCAAATATTAAAAGACTCAATCCATCAACAGTAAAATACATTGATTTCCAAAAATATCCCCCTCAAAAACCTTTTCGAAAAACCCCCGCAAAATAAAAAATAATACATTAATGTGTAAACAACATTAAATACAAATATTAATGATTTTATTTATATACAGATATCCAAAAATTTCGACTGCATAATGTAGATAATTTATTCCTATACGACTTTCTCAAAAACAGTGCCTTCAAAATAAATACAATACTTGTTTTGAAAAAAGCCCATGTAAGAGCCACCAATCGGAACCTGTTAAGTTCCACCTCAAAAATATCTGAACTTTCATATTTACGATAAACAATGCGCTGATGCCTGAATGTCAGCCCCAGTAAACCGCTTGTGTATTCCCCTACATATGCCGGTTTTTTACATAAAGCCCATCCTGGCAGAAGGTGCCCGTTTAAGCTCACAAGCCTCACACATCTCCTCAATGTTGTTTCTAATTGCCCTTCGTAATGAAACGGATGTGATTGAAAATATGCTGGTTCTTTACATTGCACAGCTTCTTTTTGGATACGCTTGGCAAGGGGCATAAAATCCAGATTTTGCCGCCAGAAATCCGCCCCTTGGCTTACATCTTGAAATGCCAGCAAAATAGCCTGCGCACTTTGATACCTGCATGACAACGCACACCATAAAAAAGCGAGCCCCATCATTTTTACAGCCGGTAATGCGCGCCCTTGCCCCACCATAAGGTAGATAGCCAAGGATGCCCGCATACCCAAGTAACGGGTAAAAGCACTTTCCTTGCTCAAAAAGTGTTCAGAAAAACAGGCAATGCCATTTACCGTAACAATATTAAAACGGTTCATCAGGCCAAAAAGCGCATCATCCCCCCTCACAAAAAAAGGAAATGGATAGGCTGATACGGCATCTAGCCTGAACGCAAAAAACCACCATCCACCATAAACGGGCTTGCCTGTATCCTGCTCCAGCTTCAGCAGATTTTCTATAGACCTCACGTCCTCGTCTTTATGTAAAGGACGAAACACCCCCGCTGAAAATTCAGCCCCCTTTTCCTGCACACTCCATGGCTTTTGATCGTCCAGCAATGTACCTGCCAAGCCGATGTGCTTATCTACACTGTAAGCCAACATAGCGTAGCAACGCCGTATAGCTTCAACCTCGCAGGAAATATCATCATCCATGAACAGACAGTGGGTGAAGGTGCCTTGCTCATGCAGATATAAAAGGCCGCGCGCAAAACCACCGCTGCCGCCATAATTATGATTTTTGATAACCTTGGCCCCCGGCACCTCCGCCGGATCAAGGTTGGCTGAATTATCTATAACAATAAAATGGATCACATCCTGATAGGCAGTGTCTTGCAAAAGCGCCTTTTGCACCCGCTGGATGGAATTACGCACATATTGCTGCCGGTTAAAATGCGTGATGACAACACCCAACTGCGGCACCTGCACCATGGGCGAGGATGTTGCAAAATATACGTCCTCTACCGTGCACTCTGACTGAGCCGTTACACTAAAATACAGCAGACCTTCAGATAATGTAGGCCACGCTGATATTTCCTCCGTGCAGCGTATTTCACCCTCAATTTCTTTACTCCAAAGAGGTGTGACAACATCTGTCTTGGAACGATGAAAAAGCGTTACCTCACCTTGCCCGCGTATATGCAAGCTCAATAGCAGGCGACTTACACCACCGGCCTGTTTCCATTTTTTTACGGAAAACGCATTGTAAAATGTATCAAAAGTAAATGCCTGCCCCAGCTTTAGCCGAAAGGCTGAGGAAGATGTATCAGCCACACGCTCTGGCAGCGCAGGACGTGCGTACATTGCATCGCATTGCTCCAGCCCTTCAGTTGGCAAGATAAGACGATGCAAAACCGTAAGCATGGCAGCACTTTCAAACGGAGCGTGAAAAGACACATCCGGCTTTAGCGCACACAAACGCCTACTGCACCCTGTATTTTAGGAAAAAATTGGCGCGCCCTGCTGGATTCGAACCAGCGACCCACAGCTTAGAAGGCTGTTGCTCTATCCAACTGAGCTAAGGGCGCTTTACGCCCTACGCATAATAGGGAAAAGCAAGAAAATCAATGCGTCCAGTTTTGGATGCGATCATAACGGAAGTTATCTGCATATACTTTGGGGCGACGCATACGCGGCGCTGTTTCTTCCACCACATACGCAATGTGTTCGCGTTGCGCATAAGCTTCCGCAGCTTCACGACTATCAAAATACAAATGTATTTGAGATTGTGGATCTGCGCTACCGGTCCACCCCATAAGGGCGCTCTGCTTACGTGGAGCAGATTGACCGTATTCAAAAACCCACTCTCTGGTGCCAGCTAAACCTGACTGACCAGCTGGCTTTGACTGCCTATAAATACGCGCCGGCATGATGTTGCCTCCCGCTTTATTTATGGTCGGGGCGCCCGGACTCGAACCGGGGGCCTCGTGTACCCAAAACACGCGCGCTACCAGGCTGCGCCACGCCCCGAACTGAGCGCTTGTTTAAGCGTCTATTCGGAGTATGGCAACCCTCTGATGATAAAAAATTAGTCAGCCATGCTTTTTTTGCTTTTTGCCAGCGGCGGCACAAACAAAGGCGCCGTATCCCACGGGAACAAAACCCAGGTATCCTGCGGCACTTCTGTAATAAACAGATCTGTCAGTTCCTTGCCGGCAGGTTTGGCATACAAGCATGCAAAATAGGCTTTGGGCAGTTTTTCACGCACCACACGGGCCGTCACACCAGAATCAACCAGATCATCAATAATCAGGAAACCTTCTCCATCACCGGCGGCAACGGGTTCCTTAATAATCTGGGGCTTGCCCATATTTTCTTCATCATACGTCACGACAGAAATGGTTTCTATCAGACGGCACCCCAGTTCACGCGCGGCAATAGCTGCGGGAATCAACCCTCCGCGTGTTACCGCCACAATGCCTTTAATGGGCATTTTAGGCATCAGCGCCTCTGCTAACGCACGTGCATCACGATGCAACTGATCCCATGTTACCGTGGCATAATTCACAGCCATTCAAGCGTTCCCTTTTCCATCCATTCTGCAAACAATGCTTCTGTCGTGCCGTCGGGCCATTACATGACTGTTTGCCACAAAGTCTCGGCGGCTCGGCTCCAACCTATGGGCCGAAAACGTGTCTTTATCTGTTGCTCCATAGCTGCCAGGCGCTGCGGCTGATCCAGAACGTTACGTACAAGCTCCAATGCCTGCGATGCGTTATCAGGGTCAAACATTTCTGTCAGCCCCATCCCTGCTTCTGGCAGGGAAGACGCAGCAGAGGTCAGGCAGGGCTTTCCCCAATGTAGGCTTTCTGTCACCGGTAGGCCCCAGCCTTCATAAAATGAAGGAAAAATCGTAAACTGCGCCTGCTTATAAAGCTGCGCCATACAGCTATCCGATGGCCTATCTACCCACACAACGTGCCCATTCAGCCACGCGCTATTTTCAAGCTGCTGCAACAGATCGTCCACCAGCCACCCCTGCCCGCCAGCAATCACCAGCTTCGGCACGGTATTGGCTGGCCGTTCCTGCAACAACCGCCGCCATACTCTTACTAAAAGCGCATGATTTTTACGCACTTCCAGCGTGCCAGCACATAAAACATAAGACCCCAACTGCTTTATGTGCTCTTGAACAGAAGGAGGTGCGCTTGCTGGATCTGCCTTAGAAAACCCGCACCCCATAGGCACTACAATAACGGGAACAGAAAGCGGCTTGCCGCTGCGTTGTGCATAAGACAACACATCTTTCTGGGTAGATTCGGAATTCGCAAAAATAACATCGCATTCCGGCACAACCTGCTCATACCAACGCCGAAATACAGCAGGCAAACCGGGCTGGCACCATTCTGGCCACAAAAGCGGCACCAGATCATGCACCAAAACCCCAATACGCATGCCGTATTGCTGCCGACACTGCAGCAACAGTTTTTGATACATGGCATGGGACCATGATGCCCCCAGCGAAAGCAGGATATCCCCCTTTTGAGGAGAAAAAGCCTGTTCCTGTGCACTAAAATCATCTTTTTTGTGCAAATTATGAGAAGCCAGCTCCCATAAGCCGCGCACAAGCATTCCTCCTGCCTGCATCGCACTCTGGGTATTTCTGATCAGCTTACCAGCAGGAACGCGTACAGAAACAGGCACATGCTGCCCACATTTTTGAAGCAAACTTTGGTTTGTAAGGTGTGAGGTAGAAAGGCTGCGTATCTGCATGCTTTCTGGTTGCTCAGCCCCCTGCCCACTCAGGGCTTGCCAAACCGCCTGCACCTGCGCCCAAGACACCACCACAAAGCCTGTGCCCTGAATAGTGTGCCGCACAAAACCAATGTGGCCAGCCATACGCGGATCAACCATAAAAGCTGCACAGATTTCCAGCACAACGCGTTGAATACCCGTAAGCCGTGCACCTGCTTGTGCAAAGGCAAACAGATCTTCCACATCCATCCAGATACGCTTCATGATGGCCTTCCTTTTTTCTATCCGCACGATCTGGATAAAACATATTCTGCATCTGCAAGAAAACGTGGCAGACGCGCTTTTCCATGATTATAGAGGGTTGCATGACAAGTCATGCTGTTACTCCCCTCCCTCCCCTTGTGCTGGATCATCCGCTTATCAAGCACAAATTGACCCATTTGCGGCGCGCAGAAACCTCTACTGCCGGTTTTCGTCGGCTAGTGCGCGAACTAAGCTTGCTGATGTGCTACGAAGCCACCCGCGAGTTGCCATTAGAGCCAGTAGAAATCCAAACACCTCTGGAACCCATGGTGGGTGAACAACTGGCTGGGCCAGATGTTTGCTTTATTTCCATCCTGCGTGCTGGCAATGGGCTTTTGGATGGCATGCTGGACTTGGTGCCATTTGCGCCGGTGGGCCATATTGGTTTGTACCGTGACCCCGAAACACTGGAAGCTGTAGAATATTATCTTAAGCTTCCCTCTCAGGTTTCTTCCCGCCGCTGTATTGTTGTTGATCCCATGTTGGCTACAGGGCACAGCGCGGCAGCCGCCATTACGCGGTTGAAGGAAAAAGGGGCACGCAAGCTACTGTTTACCTGCCTGCTTTCTACCCCAGAAGGCATTGCCTGCTTGCAAAAAGCGCATCCAGACGTGCAGATTATGACATGTTCTATTGATCGCGGTTTGGATGAACACAGTTACATCGTTCCCGGTTTGGGTGATGCTGGTGATCGCCTTTTTGGCACACGTTAAGCGCTTGCCCCTTGGCATGCATTTTTGTGGATCCGTGATATGAAATTGAAATCCGCTACCGTTCTTGCTGGCCTTCTGCTTGCTCTTACTGCCTGCCATGAACAGCCAGCATCAGACAGCACCCCCTTGTTCCATGATAAGGCGCACCAGAAGGCCCCTCCGCCCATTATTGAAGATGAGGATGAAAACCCTCATGGCGGCCCTGCCTTAGATGAAAACGATGGCTACCGCCCAGACTCATCTAAAGCAAGCGGACCTTACCTGGGAACGGGAGCTGGCGGCTCACCGTAATATCTCAACCGTTACCATTACACTTTTCATAAAGCCCTATTCCTGCAACTTCTGTGGCTTACTGGAATAGGGCTTTCATTTAGCGCCAAACTTACTCATCCATTTCTGGAACACTGCCAATACGTTCCAAAAATTCTGGTTCTCCATAATCACCGGCTTCTTCATCCACCTGCATACGCACCACCAGTGCTCCGGCCACAGAAAGAACGCCTGCCCGCACCTTTTCTATCCGGCGATGCGCATCTTCCAGATTACGGCACAGAATGGCAGATCCACCTTCTAACTTCGTACCCCGCCAGACAAATGGCTGAAAAACGATATGTTCAGACAAAGACATGAGACCCTCCTCAGCTTTTTATGTTCTACATTTGTTCACATAAAAATTGCAAGCTCAATTAAAATAGGTTCCATAAAAAAAAGCCGTGGCCCTTACGCTAGGCTACGGCTTTCTAAGCATTGCGCTGCTGTGTAGCGTTACGGACGCCCAACAGACAAATACGAAAAACCAGATTCACGCATAACGGCTGGATCAAAAATATTGCGCAAATCTACAATAATCTTATTTCGCATACGCTGCGCCAAAGCATCTGGTGAAATGGATCGAAACTGCTCCCACTCCGTTAAAACCACCAAAACGTCAGCATCCTGTGCGGTCGCCAACGCATTTTCACAATATGTCGTTTCTGGTGGCAAAAGCGATTTGGCAGCCTCCATGCCAACCGGATCATAAGCCTGCAAGCGTGCCCCGCCCTCAGCCAAACGGTGCAAAATGGGAATGGAAGCTGATTCCCGCATATCATCTGTTTCAGGCTTGAAGGTCAGGCCCAGTACCGCCACGGTCTTATTGTTTACCGAACCACCACACGCCGCAATAATGCGGCCCGCCATGGCCGCTTTACGGGCCTCATTCACCTGCACTGTGGTTTCTACTAAACGACACCCGCTTTGGGCTTCCTGCGCGATGCGGGAAAGAGCCAGCGTATCTTTGGGGAAGCAGGAACCACCATAACCGGGGCCAGCATTTAAAAAGCGGCTGCCAATACGATCATCCAGCCCCATTCCGTAAGCCAACTCCTGCACATTGGCCCCTAATTTTTCACACAGATCGGCCATTTCATTAATGAAGGAAATCTTCATGGCCAAAAAGGAGTTGGACGCATATTTGGTCAGCTCTGCCGTTTCCAGACCGGTAAAAACCAATGGTGCATCAATTTTCTTCAGCGGCTCATAAACCCGCTGCATAACAGCTTCGGCACGGCGTGCGCGTTCTGGCTGTTTTTGATCCAACCCGATGATAACCCGATCTGGGCGCATACAATCATCAATAGCGCTGCCCTCACGCAGGAACTCAGGATTGGAGGCTACATCAAAATCCAGATCCGGGCGGGTGGCGCGAATAATTTCGGCTATTCTGCGGCTGCTGCCCACTGGCACTGTGGATTTGGTGACAATAACAGCATAACCTGTAAGAGCTTGTGCAATCTGCCGGGCCGCTGCGTGTACATATTGCAGATCCGCTGCACCATCCCCATTCCGTGGCGGCGTGCCCACGGCAATAAAAACAGCCTCTGCGCCAGCAACAGCCTGTGCAATATCATCCCCAAAAGTCAGGCGTCCGGCACGTGCATTGGTTTCAACCAACACATCCAGGCCCGGTTCATAAATAGGGATACGACCTTCGCGCAAAGCAGAAAGGCGGTCTGGATTTGTTTCCACCACGGCAACATGCAGCCCAAATTCAGCAAAACATGCGCCGGAAACCAGTCCAACATATCCGCCACCAATCATGGCTATACGCACGAGCAACTCTCCCATCCTGCCATAAGGTCACACCCTGCTTTATGTACAAATATCAGGGGAACTCAACAGCGGCATCAATGCCCTGTGCAGCCAACATACGCAATGTGAAAAGGTAAATATTGGTTTTTGCCTGTTACTTTACCCCGTTTACACCCCGAAAAATGAAAGGCACGCGCCTATACGCCAAGTGGAGCCTTCACATTTACGCTCACCAAATATTCGCCTAGCGCAAGTCAATTTAATATGTCACTATCGAAACGGAATAGACGGACATTTAATGGAGTAAAGAGCGCATGAAACTGGTTACTGCGATTATCAAGCCTTTCAAACTTGATGACGTGCGCGAAGCTCTGGCCCCTTTAGGTATTCAGGGGTTAACAGTTTCTGAAGTGAAAGGCTTTGGCCGGCAACGCGGCCAGACCGAGATTTATCGTGGTGCAGAATATCGCATCAGTTTTCTGCCCAAGATCAAGGTTGAAATTGTTATCAAAGATGACATGGAAGACATGGTTGTGGAGGCCATTGCCACAGCAGCGCATACTGGCAAAATTGGTGATGGCAAAATTTTTGTAAGTGATATTTCACGCGCTGTGCGTATTCGCACAAAAGAATCTGGCGAAAGTGCTCTGTAACCAAGTTTTCGCGCGCTACGTTACTTTAAAAATACATTACTGAAGGAAAATATATTTCCTTCAGTAATTTCCTTTTGCTTCCAATCAAATAATATAATCAATTGGCGGCAGTGTCTGATCCATATTCAGGGCAGGCATACGCCCGGTATGGCGCACACCAACCTTACGGGCTGGGTTACCTACAACCGTTGTAAAGGGCGGCACGGGTTCCAGCACAATGGAACCAGCGCCAATTTTGGCACCCTCACCAATTTCAATATTTCCCAAAACCTTGGCACCGGCACCAATCAACACGCCACGCCGCACCTTAGGATGCCTGTCTCCAGAATGCTTGCCTGTACCACCCAGTGTGACGTTTTGCAGAATGGAAACATCATCTTCGATAATGCAGGTTTCCCCTACAACAATGCCCGTACCGTGATCGAATAAAATACGCCGACCAAGGCGCGCTGATGGATGAATATCGACAGCAAACAACTCCGATGCACGGCTTTGCAGATGCAACGCCAGATGCCGCCGTCCCTCTGCCCACAACCAATGCGCCACCCGATAGGTTTGAACTGCCTGATAGCCTTTAAAGAACAGAAACGGCGTTACAAAATCCGGGCATGCGGGATCTCTTTCTCGAATCGCCAGTAGATCAGCCGCCGCGGCACATACAATATCCGGCTCTGCATCAAAGCCTTCTTTAACAAGCTCTGCCAAAGCATCGGATGCCACAGACCGATCCCCCAGCTTGCGCCCGATCAACGCCGCCAGCGCAGAAGAAAAATCTGAATGACTGCGCACGCCTGTCGCCAGCAACCCCTTCACCAACGGATCATGGCAAACACAGGCCTGCTGTGTCATCTGTTGCCACAGAACATTTAGCTGAGGCGCGCAGATTGAACTGTCTTCATCAAAATGGCTGGCTTTGACGGCAGCCTGAGCACCGTCATGCGTTGCTGCATCCATTTTTACAATCCCATAGCGTGCTTTACAAAGGCTTTACGCAGGGCGGGCAAACGGTTCACCCCCGCAATACCCACATCACGCGCAAACCTTAAAACTGGATTATTGTTACTGAACAGCCTGTCCAGCACATCGGTTGCTGCAAGCATAAGCATGTTGGCTGGGCGGCATTCTGCCTGATAACGCGCCAGCAACTCAGGCGCTCCCAAATCTTTGCCGCGATGATGTGCTGCAATCAAAATCTTGCTTAGCGCAATAATATCGCGAAAACCCAAATTAAGCCCCTGCCCAGCTATGGGATGGATACCATGCGCGGCATCTCCCACCAGAACCATGCGGGTATCCGTATAACGTTGGGCGTACTGGGCAGACAGAGGATACGTCCACCGCCGCCCCACAGGCTTGACCTGCCCTAAACGATTATTGCCCATCCGGCGCTGAAGCTGCATGGCAAACACATCGTCCGGCAATGCTGCAAAACGCTCTGCCAAGCCATCATGATCGCTCCAGACAATAGCGGACATGTAAGGGTGTTCTTCATTCCCCGGCAAAGGGAGTTGCGCAAATGGCCCTGCGGGCAGGAAGTGTTCAAGCGCGCTGTTATCATGCGGGAATTCATGCGCAATGGCGCAAACAATAGCCGTTTGCCCATAAGACAAGCGCGTAAGCGGAATACCAGCCTGAGAACGCAAACGGCTTTTACGCCCATCAGCCGCCACAATCAGCTTTGCCTTAAAACTGCGCCCATCATGCAGGGTTACGGTTGCCCCTTCCTTATGCCGCACAATGCTGGCTTCAGCCGGGGCCAGCAGTGTAATTTCTGGCGTAGTGTGCAGGCTGGCGTTTAACGCTACACGCAAAGAGCGTGCCTCAATCATCCATCCAAATGGCTGATTGGCATCTTCCCGCGTGAACTCCAGAAATAGCGGTGATGCGGGCTCACCCGGCCGCCCATCCGTTACAAGAATATCCTCAATCGGGCAAGATGGCAGAGGCAGAGCCTCCCACACACCAGCTTCTTCCAGATACGCTTTGGGGCCAGCAGCAATAGCATAGGCCCGGCCATCAAAATCTGGGTCTTCCATAGGCGGCAGATCCGCCTTGTCCACCACAGCCACTTTGATACCCGCCTGCGCCAAGTGGCACGCCAAGGTTCCCCCAACAGGCCCAGCACCAATAATGCAGACATCTACATCTGAAATGGGCATCTGCGCGTGTGCTGCCGCTGCGGGCTCAGCATGGGCTGTCTGATGCATAGGTTCGTTCCTTAGCTCATAAGCGCCACACGTTTCGGGCGCATCTTCTCCAATTCAGGAACAGTCTATACACCAGCCCCCTGCTCTTGTAATGAATTTGTATCAAACAACCAAAAAAATCATGACATTACAGGAAGTTAGGTTATTCTGAAAAACTGCATAACACCCAGAAAATCCATAATGGCTGAAGGTGCAATCTTGCCATGCGCGAAAGTCACTAGCCCGTTTTTTTGGATTCCATCATGGTTTGCCAGCTTCTTCACGCTTCATTGAACACTCTAAGGATTATTTCCCCTGCTTGAGCATCTCGACTATCTGCTGCAGCATTATGGATATGGAATTATCACCATCATTGTCATGATGGAGAGCATGGGCCTGCCCTTACCAGCGGAAACCTGCATTATCACGGCTGCGCTTTACAGCCTTAAAACCCACCATCTGGGTATTGAGGGCATTACTGCGGCTGCGGTTCTGGGGGCCATTATCGGAGATAATTTCGGTTATCTGATCGGGCGCCATGTCGGGCTACCGCTTTTACAGAAACATGGCGCAAAAATTGGCCTAACAGCAGATCGCCTCCTGTTAGGGGAATATCTGTTTCACCATCATGGCGATGCCATTGTTTTCTTTGGGCGCTTTATCTCTGTTGCACGCGTGTTTGTGGCATTGCTGGCAGGAGCGTGCCAATTGCGGTGGCCGCGCTTTATGCTGTTTAACGCCCTTGGCGGCACTTGCTGGGCTGGTGGCTATGCTATTGGCACGTACATTCTGGGCAATCAGATTACCAAATTGTCCGGAACAGTCGGAACATGCGTGGGTGTTATTGGGGTTATCTGCATTATCGGGAGCGCCATCTTCCTCAAAAAGAATGAGAAGAAGCTCATGCAGCGCGCCCTTGCTGAAGCCAAGACAGGCCAGTTCCCCCCGGCCTGAAAGATGTATGCTGATACTACCCTAGAAAATTATAAATTTTTACCCTAAATGCCTTTACCTCTGCACGCTTTCCAAATTCCATTGGCAAACACGTAAGGTAAAGAAAGCACACAATATGAGATGGTTTCGATCCCGCCTGATATGTCGCCTTCTTGGCCATAAATGGTCACCTTGGCAGCGTGAAAATTCATGGGGCAACAATACGGAATTTTTGCACCGTCACTGCCTGCGACATGGATGTTTGGCTACTGAGAAAAAGAATCAGGCACGATAGAGGCTGGGCCTTCTGCTCTGGCGGCATGGCCTGCCAAGGCGGCGTGCATGGTAGCAGTAAAGGCCACCATGCAGGAAAAAAGAAGGTTACGCGCCATAACCCTGCGGGTGG
>NZ_JBNIEW010000012.1:0-86124 GCF_050106715.1 Acetobacter sp. AAB5 | reverse complement strand
GGCAGATTGCGCCTGGACAAACGGAAATGCCCTGTTGCCATTGGGGGATCACCTGATCAGTCATCACATGGGGCTGCTGTCTATAACAATCCGTGCCGCAGGACCTTATATTCTAGGGAATGAGAAACTGGCTGATAATGCAAAGAATTTTGCTTAATTAGAGAATAAGGCTTCATGGCCAGACGGGTGTAAATCAGTCTGGCCATGAATGCATTTGGACAATAGATACAGGTTGTATTTTCAAATACCTGTTGTTTTTTAATAAATTTTACATTCATGCAAAATACATTATGCGCTTTAATTTTATTTAAACTATATATTTTTAATAAATTGAATTTATAACGCATATATAATAATGTATTATATGGAAATCATATATAAAATATTGATGCATTGTATTTTTATATTGATACTAATCAATAAATTATGATGATCTTGGGTATATAAACTTGTCTTGCGGCACGGTCTGTGATGCCTGCCGCAAAATAGGAGGCGAGTTACTATGCCAAAATCAGTAGTTAATCCCGAATTTCTTCCCATTCTTGAGAAAATGCCATCATTTGATGGTCTTTCATCGCTTTCACTTCCAGAAGTGCGAGAAGTTTTTCTAACATCTGTGCGCCTTATAGAAGGTCGGCCTCTGCCAGATGTTATTACGCGGGAAGAATACGTGCCGGGGTTGAACAATGCCCCAGATGTACGTGTTGTTGTTTATACACCGCGTGAAGTGCAACCCAATGCACCCGCTATGGTTTACATTCATGGCGGCGGCCTTGTTTCCGGTCACCCGGAAGTGGATGACCCCAAATGCCAAAAGCTGGCCAGTGATCTGGGCTTTCAGATTTTTTCGGTTGATTACCGTCTTGCGCCAGAGGTGAAATATCCCGGTGCTATTGAAGATTGTTATGCTGTTCTGAAATGGGTGCATGAAAACGCCAGCACACTCGGCATTTCGCGCGATAAGGTTGTTGTTGCCGGTGAAAGTGCAGGTGGTGGTTTAAGCGCAGCCCTAAGCCTGATGGCGCGTGACAAAAAAGAATACAAACTTGCTTTTCAGTTGCTCATTTACCCCATGCTGGATGATCGTACGGCAGTAAACAATGATCCAGGCGCGAATTTTGGCGAATTTGTCTGGACACGTTCTGCCAACAAATACGCATGGCAGGCTTATTTGGGCGATAAAGCGGGTGGCCCACAAACGCCGCCATATGCAGCTGCTGGCCGTGCAACAGATCTGGCAGGTTTGCCTCCCACCTTTATTGGTGTGGGATCAATGGATCTGTTTTTGAAGGAAGACCTTGATTACGCAACCCGCCTGATGGCAGCGGCTGTGCCCACGGAAGTTATGGTGGTGCCGGGGGCTTATCATGTGTTTGATATGTATGTGCCGGATGCAGAACTTTCCCGTAGGTTTATGGATGCCTACTGTGCAGCACTTAAACGCACATTGAATCTGTAACATCAACAGTGCCTGACAGGTTATTTAGCCTGTCAGGCTGTGGTGTTGGATTTAGCCACCACCTCTGCATGAAGCCATTTCTCTAGTGGAAACTGCTTCCGATGCAGCCTTGCGAAGTTGCAAGGCACAACTTTGCGCAGAAATAATCATTCTTTGTGCGCTGGCAGAAAAGGGCAGTCTGCCTCCACTTTTGCCTGCTGCAATAAGAGCCAAATCTTTATACGCATCTACAAAAATATTTTGTGCAACACTGCCTGTGTCTTCACAGCCGCCTAAATCTGTTGGCTGGAACATGTTCTTTGCACGAAAACAGAGCAGAGAAACCTTTTTTCCGGCAGAATAAGATGAGGCAGCATTTACACCATTATTGGAAAGATATGCCTGCACATTATCTATCCCTGATGGGGAAGAAGCATAATCAACATAAAAATCTTCCCCAGTTTGGGAAACAGAAAGAGCCTGCCCGGTAATATAGATAGGCTTATCCATGGGGAAATTTTTTGCAGCAGTAACAGAACTAGATTTCCATTCCGCCCAATAGGCTTGGGCTGTTATGGCTGTTGGGCGCGGAAAAACTGGTGCCCAGTTAATAAGGCTTTTGCCGCCACTTAAAAATGTTTTGATATCATTGGTTAGTAAAATGGATGCGGCATCTACGTAAGGGTAAGCATCATCTACAGTCTGCGGTGCAGAAGAGGCCATAACTGGTGTCGCCCATACCAACATGGCAACCAGAAGTATCTTTTTCAAATTCATCTCCCTTCTTTGTCCGTATTATATCTTCGGAAAGAAGAAGAGGCAGCCCCGTTCTAAAATGAATGACGGGTGGTTTTTGGCCACCCGCCTGCGCAATTATCAGGAATGTGCGGCAATAACGGTTTTTGCCAGGGATTCAATTTCAGAGGCTTCTACACCTTCTGGGTTGCGCTCTGCTTTTTTGGCCACTTCGCGTTCGGCTTCACCAGCCTTAACGCCGCCTTTAAGCACATAATTTGCCAGTTCACGCACTTCTTCCTTAGTTGCCAGCTTGGGCTGCTTAAGGGCGCGTTCTGCCAGATGGAAAAGGGAGCTGGTTTCGTGCGGTGCTTTATCAGTCATAAAAAAAGTCCTTTCTGCTTTGATGCTCAAGCCTAAGCATTTGTTCATTTTAGGAAATGGGGATGCCCCCTGCATTCAGCTACGGGGAAGGAGGGATAGCTGCCATGTGCTGTGCAGATTACGCGCCTTAAGGCAGGAAATCTTTTATTCTGCTGGTGTTATTTTTGTTCGTACATCCGTAAGATAAAGCAGAAACTGGCCCCAGCAGCACTGCCGAGGAATGGATGAGATATTTATGGTCAGGCATGCGTGCATGTCTGGATCGTGTTTTTGATATTTCTGGCCGAGGGTCCAGTATTCCCAAGGAAGTTGTGGCGGGTATCACCACTTTTGGGGCAATGGCCTATATTATGGCAGTTAACCCTAATATTCTGGCTTCTGCCGGGTTAGACCAACATGCCATGGTTATCACTACAATTGCCTCTGCGGTTGTGGGTTCCTTCATCATGGCGGTGGGGGCTAATCTGCCCATAGCGCTTGCACCTGTTATGAGCAGCAATGTGGTGTTTGCCCAGATTGTTATTGTGCGTATGGGAGTGCCACCGGCTCAGGCCTTTACCATGGTGCTGTTGGGTGGTCTGGCCTTTCTGTTTCTCTCCCTTACGCCGTGGCGCCGCAGAATTGTTGAAACATTTCCGCTTTCGGTCAAACAGGGCATTCATTTTGCCATTGGGGCCTTTGTGGCTCATATCGGCATTGTAAATGGTGGCTTGGTAACGAAGGGTGGAGAAGGGTTGGTTTTTGGGCAGTTGTCCAACCCTGTTGTGCTTTTGGCGCTGGCCGGGGTTTTTCTGGCCATGATGTTAAAATGGGCGCGTGTACCGGCCGCCATTTTGGTGTCTGTTATTGCCGTAACAATAGCTGGCTTATGGGTTGCACATCCAGATGGCAGCAAGGTGACGCAACTGCCCGCGCATTGGGTGGATTGGCCATCCTATCCGTGGTTCATGTTGTTTCCGTATGATTTTCATGGCCTATTTGCCAATCTGTTTCTGGTTTTGCCCATAACGCTTTATTTCTTTTTGGGTGATTTTTTTGATGCTACCGGCACCATGATGGCCGTAATGCAGCGTTCTGGCCTTAAGGATAAACAGGGGCAGCCTTTACTGGCAAAATCGGCTTTTGTGGCAGATGCAACGGCCAGTGTTATTGGCTCTGCTTTAGGCACATCCACTGTTTCAGCTTATCTGGAATCTTTGGTGGGAGTGGAAGAAGGGGGACGCACAGGGCTGACAGCTCTGGTCGTGGCATGTTTGTTTGCTGTGTCATCTATCTTGTGGCCGCTTATTATCTGCGTGCCTGCTGTGGCAACTGCTCCGGCTCTTATTCTGGTTGGCTTGGGTATGCTTAGCAGCCTGCCAGACCTGAAATCTTTGGCTGTGCAGGAGCGGGTTATTCCGCTGTTTATGTTGCTTGTAACCGTGCTGACGGGTGATTTTATGGTCAGTCTGGCACTGGGTTTGCTGCTGCACACAGCCTTTGTGCTGACAACCCGCAAATGGGCGGAACTTACTCTGATGCTATGCGGGTTGGACTGTGTGTTTATTTTGTATCTGGTGCTCTCATCCAGATTAGGCAGTTAAAAAGACAAAACAGGCTGCGGTGAATATGGCAGCCTGTGTCTGAATGTATCAGAACCCGATAACCGCATCGCCACCAAAGGTGAACATGCCGTTGTTGCGGCCACCATTAAAAGGCGTGGTGCCATTAAGGGAACGATCAAACCGTATTTCTGGCCGAAGCTGAAATACGCGCACATGGTGCCCCAAATCTGGATGATACACGACGTTCAAGGATAGATCCCCATACGTGGTGCCGTGGCCAGAGGGGCCAGCAACAGTTTCTCCGCCCGTGCCAGCCAAGGCTTCCATATAGGAGTTGTTGCCGCGGAAGGTGGCCACCATCATGTTGTTATTATCGCGGTAAATTTCGCCGCGGTAATTGAAGGTGAATTCCTTGTTGATCTTGTAGCTCAGGAAGCTGACAAAACTTTCTGCATCTGCGCCAGCAAATTGCCCACGCGCACCTATGCCACGCACTCCTTCATCATGCAGGTAGTTGAATTCTGCTGTAACAGAGAGCTTGTCATTTATATCATAGGTAGCGTTGATATCGTTCCAAAAGCGTTGTGCGTGGTCTGCTTCGTAATGCCCGACCGAGCGCCAAGAGTTTTCCGGCCCAACGCGGCTGAGTTCTACAATGCGTAGCTTACCATGTGCGAGGTTGTTGAGGTTGAAGCCAAAATAAGCCGCAGGCATGTGGTTGTTATCGGAGCTGCCAAAGGATGTCTGATTCCCGGTATCAATTCCGAAAGTAACATCCACTATTGGCGTTACGTGCCAGTTAAACATAGCGCCAATATGCTCAAACGGCACAGAATATTCAGATGTATAGGCAAGCGTATAAAAGGCGCGGGATGTAGGATCTAACCCTTCAACACCCATTGGGGCCTGTAGAATACCAACCTGCATATCCAATCCACCTTTTGTTAGCCACGGTAGATGCACATCTACATGCGCTTGGGCGGGAATAAGCTGGTAACGCGCCTTCCATTCCTGATCTGAAATGCCAAGCACATGGTAGTACCTGGCATCGGAACCATACAGCCCTTCTAGGGTGAATCCGATCTGATACTCGTTCAGGCTGGAATCGATGGCTTTGGAAATGGTGAATTCAGCTTGGTTCAGCTGTACCTGGTTGGCGTGGTCGGCCAGAAAGTCTCCGTAGTTATAGCCGGGGTTGGGGCGTGCCGGATTGGCCATGATACCGCCTTCAATCTGCCCCGTAAGGGTGATATCGGACAACCAGCGACCGAGGCTGGAACTGCTGGTTTTCAGGCTTGTAAAGGGCAGAACCTGCGCATGTGCAGTTTTATGCAAAGCCGGAAACAACAGTGAAGAAGCAGAGAGAAGCAGCAGAACTTTCTGTTTTTTAGGAAGCGTCGTCATGGAGGGGGATGTCCCTTCAGTGCGGCTGTTACATGGCCAAAGTGTTTGGTAGTTTAGGCAGAAACATTCTGATAAAGAAATAAAAAAGAAATAATGAATGTTATTTACCCGTGGCGTATGATTGGCAGTTATAATTTTTGCCGCATTTGTTGGCGCAGGTCATTGCAGCGTTTTGTATAATGCGCGGCCTTGAACGCAGTAATAAAGTTAATGAAAAACGCCGCAGCCAAGGAGAGGAAGGAAAGTAATGTCAGCAACTCTCCAGATGTTCGGATTGGATCATCGTAATGCAGGCCGGAATACCACAACAAGCTTATGCTCACGATTGCACCAATAAAGCCAAAAACACCCGTTGTTTTAATCATGGAATCTTCCACGGTTTCAAACTCTGATGTCTCACGCCATAGGTCAAAAAGCTGGCGGTCTATTTCACCCACCGCGCCTGCATGGGCGGCTTTATCTTCTGTTGTCACTTTGTGTGGGTTCTTGCGGTAGATTTCCAGCTCCTGCCGTGCTTTGGAAAACACACGGCGGCGTTCCTTAATGGCAGGGATGCTAATATCCACAAAGCTGAGAATAGCAACATTCAGCCCAGCGGAAAGCTGGATGATAGCCTGAAAATCCCCCCAAGAAACAGCCATTACGTCCCCGTTTGCGGTAGATACTGGGGGTGTTTTAGCGTTTGAGGGGCTGGCTGAAAAAGGTATAGCCAGCATGTCTGCTATTCGGGGGCAGGAAACATGCTGGCTAAATGCTTGTTACTTAAAGCGCGCAGTTACCTCGGCAATGCGTGTGCCGTAAGTGGTGGCTGTATCCAGATCACCGCTCGGAATTTCATCTACACTGGCGTCAGATGGGCTTTGCACCAGCAGGCCGGCGGCACCACCCAGCACGTTGATATCGGCTTTTGTAGCGGCTTTTGTGTTGGAAGGCAGAAGGTCTAGGCTGATCCAGATTCCACCGTGCTGCGCGGCCAGAACCTGAAACCATGCCATAGTGCACCCTTTATCCCCCACCGGGCTGGCGCTGTTTGTGAAACCGGCAAACAGTTTGTTCTGCCACCCACGATTGAACCAGATGCGGGATGTGGCATCTGCAAATTTCTTAAACTGCCAACTGGCATTGCCCATATAGGTGGGGGAACCAAACACAATGGTTTTGGCTTTGTTTAAAGCTTCCCAGCCGTTTTCAGGCAGATCGCCATTTTGATCAATTTCCAGAATTGCAGCGTTAGCACCTTTGGCAACGTATTCTGCTACTCTGCGCGTGTGGCCAAACCCAGAATGATAAACCACCACAATATCAGACATTTATTTATACCCTTGCAATCAAGATGGTTGAAAAACACAGCTTAGATTGGCGGTTTTCCATTCTCTCGATAAGAGTGCATTTTGGCAATTCATCTCACACTCCAAGAGTGAGATAGGGCAGCCTACTAAGCAGATATAAAAAAACGCCGCAGGATGAGTGCGGCGTTTGTGTAGGTGTTTAGATCTGTTCGATTGTTGAGAAATCGAAGTTTTGCCCCTTGGGGTTTTCTCCCAGCCGGATACTGGTTGGTGAGGGCATGGAATAAGGCGGCACAGGCAAATTATACGGAGCCGGTGCGCCTTTATAAACGCGGCCTGCCAGATCAAATTTTGACCCGTGGCAGGGGCAGCCATAGCCGCCACATGTGTCGGCCGTGTTGCCTGTAGGTTGGTTAAGGCCCGGCACGCAGCCCAAATGCGTGCAAATACCCACGTAAACACCATATTCTGGCACAAGAGAGCGATGCCAGTTGCGGGCGTAAGCGGGCTGCTGGTTTGCGGCAGACTCTGCATCCCGCAGTTTTTCGGCCAGCGCGTGGTCTTGCAGCGCAGCAATTTCTTCTGGTGTGCGGCGCATGATGAACACAGGCTTGCCCTGCCACACAACTGTCATCTGTTGGCCGGGGGTAAGTTTGGAAATATCAACATCCACCGGCAGATGGGCGGATGCGCTGTCTTGCGGCTTCAGGCTTTGCACAAACGGAACAGCACAGGCTGCCAAGCCTGTAACTGTGCCGGCCGTGGTTACAATTCCCAAAAAGTCACGGCGTCCGGGGGCTTGTTCTGTTGCTGCGGTTTCTTCGGTTTCGCGTGTCATGCTGTTCGTGCTTTCCGTTTATCCGTGCGATTTCAGGTTTTTCCAGATTTTCCGCTTCCATGCGATAGCCAGAACAAGCAGAACAGCCAGATAAGCCAGAACCCCTTTGCCAATATGGTGGCGCTCATTACGGTGCGGATCTGCGGCCCAGACCAAGAAAGTGGTGATATCTTTGGCTTGCTGCTCCACAGTTGCCGGTGTGCCATCAGGGTATTGAATGGCACCGTTCATCAACGGCGGTGGCATGCCAATCATATGGCCTTCTGCCCAATCATTATAGAATTTGCCCGGCACAATAGGGGCATCAGCCGGCGGGGGCATGCGGTAGCCTGTCAGAAAGGCGTAAAGCCAGTCTGCGCCACCGGGGTGTACAGCAGCCAGGCGAGATTGATCTGGGGGCGCAACCCCACCCATAACAGCGGCTGCCGCTGTATCATTGGGGAAGGGTGATCGGAAGTGATCATCCGGCAAGCCGGGGCGCATTGTGGGCATGCCGGAAATACCAACCGGGCCGGGAATCTGCTTGCTATGGGCAAGGTCTGTAATCGCCTGATCACTTAGCCCAATGCCTTCCAGATCTCGATATGTCAGGCTGCGCATGCCGTGGCAACTGGCGCACACATGATCATACACCAGAAAGCCGCGTTGCAGGCTGGCTTTATCATAGGTGCCGGTGGCACCCTCAAAGCTCCATTTCTGATGAGGTGGGGCTTTATTATCCGGTGTGTTGGCCAGTGTGGGTGCTGCAAGCGTAAATGCTGCCAGCAAAGAGCCTGCAAAAACATGCTTACGCATTAGGCATCTCCCTGTGATGCAGCAATGGAGGAAGGGAGAGGGCGCGTTTTTTCCGTGCGGGACACAAGGGGAAGGAACACAAGAAAATACCCAAAATAGTAAAGCCCGGCCAAACGGGCGGCAATCAGCCAGCCACCTTGTGCGTGGTGTTTGCCCGCATCTGCCAGCACAATAAATGCACACACAACGCCCAAAAGCCCAATACGGCACAGGGGACGGAAACGCATGGAGCGCACGGGGGAGCGGTCAAGCCACGGTAAAGCAAACAAAACCAGCAGGGAACCAGCGGCCGCAACCAGCCCGCCAAATTTAGAAGGCACAGATTGCAGCAGCCCGTAAAACGGCAGGAAATACCATTCAGGCTCAATGTCCGCAGGCGTGTGCATAGGGTCGGCCGGGGTGTAGTTGTCTGGTTCAATCAGCATGTTGGGCCAGAAGAACATCAGGGCCGCAAACACCATGGCAAACAGAATAAGGCCAACCAGATCTTTGCTGATATAGTATGGGTAAAACGGCACCGTATCTTTGGGTGTGCGTGGTTCAATCCCAGTTGGGTTGTTGGAGCCAGAAACGTGCACAGCCGCTACGTGCATGCCCACAACCCCAACAATCAGAAATGCCAAAACAAAATGCAGCACAAAAAAGCGATGGAGGAAGATGTCTCCCAGATGGTCGCTGCCTGTCATGATGTGTTCTAGCGTTGGACCAATACCCGGTATGGCGCCAACGGCCTTGGTAATCACATCTGCGCCCCAGTAGGACATTTGGCCCCATGGAAGCAGATAGCCCGCAAAGGCGGTGGCCATAACCATCAGCATCAGCACAAGGCCGGTTAACCACAGCAGTTCACGCGGGGCTTTGTAAGATCCATAATAAAGCCCACGAAACAGATGCAAATACAAAGCAGCCAGAAACAGGTTTGCGCCTGTCATATGCATGGCACGTAAAAGCCATCCGCCAGAAAGCTGGCGTTCTATAGCTTCAACAGAAAGAAAAGCCCCTGCATCTGTAGGGGTGTAATTCATGGCAAGAAAAATGCCGCTGGCCAGCATTAGCGCCAGAACAAGCGTAAGAATGGCCCCAAAATTCCACCAGCCATTCAGATTGCGGGGAACGCGAAAATCAACATATTCAGCCCGAAAGGCAGAAATTACCGGAAGGCGTCTGTTAATCCAGCCAGCCAGGCCAGAATAGGGTGGTATAGAAGAAGCAGATGTTTGCTTCTGGTCGGGTATGCTCATGGTAAATCCATGTGGGCTGGCAGAAACAGGGGCAGATAGTGCTCCGTATTCCGCTGTGGCTGTAAGGAAAGGCAACGCATAGCCAAAAACGGCATGCGGAATCTGTGGTGCAGATCTGATATGAAGGGCATACAGGTTAAAGTCGTTTTGTCTGCCTGCGTATGATGCAAAACGCACGTGCCTGTGGATGTGCCATAAAAACCTGCCATAGATTGCTATCAGAATGACCGGGTTTAAGGAGCAATAAGTTCCTTTTACCTAGTTTAGATAGATATGGCGGCATCATAACTTTCCCGAAACATTTGGGCAAGGTAGAGGCGGTTTTTAACAAACTGTGAAGGCATTTGCTCTTGCATAAGAGAAAATGCAGGGCCATCATACTTGTTATCACTCGCATGTTGTGGGTGTGATGTTCTCAGGGCAGGGTGCAAATCCCTACCGGCGGTAAGCAGCGCAAAGCGTTGTAAGCCCGCGAGCGCTCGCTTCTGGCGGGGTCAGCAGATCCGGTGCAATTCCGGGGCCGACGGTGATAGTCCGGATGGAAGAGAACAGAAAGACTGGTGCGTGATCGTGATTCGTTCAGAATGACGTGCGTGCAAGGCTATCTTACGCCCTGAGTCCGTCTGGTTTATGAGAACGCGGGCAGAAACAGGGTGAACAGCTTTTCACAGATTTCCCGACAGATCATGCCAGAACGCATTGGTGCGGCGTTTCATCTCGCCGTGGCTGAGGCGTGGAGCTTTGTAGGGCGCACAGCCCCCAACCCGCCAGTAGGGTGTGTGTTATTGGATGCGCAAGGAGATGTGCTGGTTGTGGCCGCACATCATCAGGCAGGCACCGCACATGCAGAAAGACTGGCTGTAGAGCAGGCGCGTGCTCTTGGGTTGGTGGAGCGGGTTGATACCGCTGTTGTCACGCTGGAGCCTTGTAATCATACCGGTCGCACCCCCCCATGTACGGAAGCACTGCTTTCTACTCCTGTAAAAACTGTCTGGATTGGCTGTGCAGATCCTAACCCACACGTGCAGGGCGGGGGCGCAGCGCGTTTGGAGCATGAAGGTATTACGGTTAACCGCTTGTGGCAGTGCATGAATGCTGCGGGGACATATGCACGTTGCCGTGCGTTGCTGGCACCATTTGCTTGGCGCATGACACATGGGCGGCCTTGGATAACCGTTAAACAGGCGCTGGATAGCAAAGGGTCCATGGTGCCACCCAAAGGGCAAAAAACCTTTACAACCCCTGCATCCCTCCGTCTGGCACATGCTTTGCGGCGCGTAACAGATGGTATTGTAACAGCTACAGGCACCGTGCTGGCTGATCGGCCCACGCTAACTGTTCGGCATGTTGAAGATCACCCTGAACGCCGCCGCCTGTTGGTGGTGTGTGGTCAGGAAAAACATGCTCCGGCTGAGTGGCTGGCCAGTGTTTCAGCCGCGTTCGATGTAAGCTTCTGCCCCGATATTGCACAACTGCCAGATATTCTGGCGCAAAGTGATGCGCTGTGGGTGCTGGTAGAAGCCGGGCCAACTCTGCTGGAGGCCCTTAAAACCCATAATTTGTGGGATGATTGGCTGACCATCCGTCAGGATGCTTCAGGGCAGGATCATCTTGCTGTTTCAACCCAACATGATGTCACACCTCTTTCTTTGTTTCCTGAATGGGTGCGGTGTGCGCAGGAGCAGGTATGTTTTCCGGTATCATAGAATCTCTCGGTCATGTGGTTAAGGCGGAGCACAGCCCCCAGTCTCTTATGCTGGAAGTGGAAACCGGGCTGCATGATGTGGCGGAGGGTGAAAGTATAGCCGTAAATGGTGTGTGTTTAACGGCAGTCGCGCCTTCGACAACTGGCCTTGTTCGCTTTTTTGTAAGCAGCGAGACATTGGATTGCACCACGTTGGGCACGCTTAAAGCCGGGCACCAGATCAATCTGGAACGTGCCGTTACCCCCGCTACACGTCTTTCTGGCCATATTGTGCAAGGCCATGTGGATGCTGTGGCACGGTTTACAGAATGTACGCAGTTTGGTGATGCGCGGCGCGTGGTGTTTGAAGTGCCAGCTCAGCTACGGCGCTACATGGTGGCCAAAGGGTCTGTAGCACTTGCGGGCATTAGCCTGACGTTGAACGAAGTGGGTGAGCCAAATGGCGAGACCTTTCCCATCGAACTGATGATTATTCCGCACACATGGGAGCACACCACGCTCGGCACATTGAAAGTGGGTGATGCCGTGAATGTGGAAGTGGATATCATTGCCAAATACGTGGAGGCACAATGCCGGACCAAGTAAAGACAGCAGCCCCTGTGGCGGCTAAGGCATCGGCAAGGCTTTTGCAGGCGGTTGAAGCCGTGCGTGCTGGCCGGATGGTCATTATGGTGGATGATGAAGATCGTGAAAACGAAGGCGATCTGGTCATGGCCGCTGAGTTTATGACGCCAGAAGCCATGAACTTCATGATCACTCATGCGCGTGGCCTTGTGTGCCTGCCGCTTACGCCAGAACAGGTGGATCGCCTCGGTCTGTCCATGATGGTGCGGCAAAGCGACAATACCGCTCAGTACGGCACGGCGTTTACGGTCTCTATTGAGGCGAAGGAAGGTGTTAGCACCGGCATTTCTGCGCCAGACAGGGCGCATACTGTGCGCGTAGCGGCATCAGAAAACGCAACGCCAGCAGATATCGCCACACCGGGCCATATCTTTCCGCTGCGGGCTGCCCCTGGTGGGGTGCTGGAACGTATTGGCCATACCGAGGGATCAATAGATCTGCTGCGTTTGGCCGGGTTAAAGCCAGCTGCCGTTATCTGCGAAATTCTGAATGAAGATGGCACCATGGCGCGCCGTCCTCAGTTAGAAGTGTTCGCCCGCCAGCATGATCTGCCGATTGTCTCTATTGCAGAGTTGGTAACGTGGATTAAAGCACACGGCTTGTCATCCTTGGCCGCGCAGGCTGCTGAAGCAAATCCGGAAGCCGCGCCAGAGCCAGCGGTGCCAGATCTGGCGCAGGCCTCCTTACCCAGTGCTTACGGTGGGGACGATTTGATCATCCATGCTTTTCAGGATGAAAACGGCGTGGAGCATGTTGCCTTGGTAAAAGGTGATGTGCACCGTAGCAGTGCTGTACCGCTGGTGCGTTTGCATTCTGAGTGCGTGACGGGGGATGCTCTTGGCTCTCTGCGGTGCGATTGTGGGTCACAGTTGCATGCGGCGTTGCGGGCCATAGGGCAGGCGGAATGTGGCGTGCTGGTTTATGTGCGCGGGCACGAAGGGCGTGGTATCGGGTTGGTCAACAAAATCCGGGCCTATGAGCTACAGGATGCCGGGCTAGATACGGTGGATGCCAACCATCGGCTTGGTTTTGCAACAGATGCCAGAGATTGGCGTGCAGCCTCTGGCGTATTGCGCAGCCTTGGCGTGGGCGAATTGGATTTGCTGACAAACAACCCAGATAAAGTGCGCGCACTGGAAGCACGCGGGTTTATGGTGCGCCGCCGGATTGGGCTGGAAATTCCACCTACCGTGCATAACCGTGCCTATCTGGAAGCCAAACGCCGGCGCATGGGGCATCATCTTGGGCAGTTTGTTGCCGTTGATGCCGAACCGGATGCGGTTGTCTGATTTTTACATAAGTGAATGATTAAAGGTGTTTAACTGATGGGTACACGTTCCCCCGTTTCCTTGCCGGATCTCAAGGCGCTTTCTCCTGCGCCGCGTTTGGCCATTATTGTCAGCCGATTTAATGAAACGGTGACAGGTGGCCTGCGTGATGGCGCAGTGGCTTGGCTGGCAGAACATAACATTGCCGTGAAAGATGGTGATGTATTTGCTGCGCCCGGTGCCTTTGAAATGCCACTTCTGGCACAGACACTCGCCAAAACAGGTAACTATGAAGGCGTTATCTGCCTTGGGTGCGTGGTAAAAGGGGATACAGCGCATTTTGAATTTATTAGCCTGGGCGCCACAATGGGTATTCTTCAGGCCTCTTTGGCCACAGAAACGCCTATCGCCTTTGGTGTGCTGACAACTTATACAGAAGAGCAGGCGCAGGTACGTTCTGCTGATGATATCCATAACAAAGGGCGCGAAGCCGCTGCGGCGTGTGTGGAATCTCTGGCCTTGCTGCGCCAGATCAAAGGCTGAATAAATGAGGTGTGTTAGGCTGCACCAACCGAAAGTGTAAAAGCCAAGCCAGAAAAAGGATGGAGGGAGCATGAAGCGGGTCACTCTCATTGCCGGGGTTTTCGGTTTGGGGTTGACCGTATGGATGCTGGCCCAGTTTGGGGTATCCTCCATTTTTTCTCTTGTTATGACAGGCGGTTGGGGCATTTTAGCTGTTATTGCTTTTCATAGCGTACAGGTTTTTCTTTCTGCTTCCGCTTGGCGCACCATTGCGGGCCAGACTTTTGGCCCGGTTCTACCATTAAGAGCCTATTTCATGCTCCGCTGTGTGCGAGAGGGCATAAATAACCTTCTCCCAGTTGCACAGGTTGGTGGGGAGGTGATGTCCTCCCGCTTGCTCGCACGGCGTGGCTTGGGCCTAAAACATGCGGCTGCCGCGACAATTTGTGATCTGACAATAGAGTTGCTCAGCCAAGTGGTGTTTACCCTCAGCGGCTTGGTCATGTTGCTGTTCTTGGTCAAACGCTCCGCCGTTACAGACCGATTGCTGGAAAGCGCATTGGTGCTTTTGGCTATTGGTGGCGGCGTATTTATCAGCCAGTGGCTTGGGGCCGTGGCTTTCATAGAAAAATTGCTTATCCGCATAGCTGCTCATCTGGGGTGGAGCGGTGTTGATGGTATTCGCGGCCTTAATAAGGAAGTGCTCGCGCTGTATAAATCAGGCCGCAATGCGGTTAGTGGTCTGATATTGCAGTTTTGTGCGTGGGCTTTGGGGGCCGTTGAGGTGTGGCTGATTCTGCACTTCATGGGGCATGGGTGCTCTCTTGCTACCGGATTTGTGATCGAAGGTGTGGGAGAAGCAGCTAAATCAGCCGGGTTTGCCGTACCCGGGGCCCTTGGTGTGTCAGAAGGGGGCTACATTATGGTTGGTAGCCTTTTTGGCATGCCGCCTGCAGTTGCCATCGCGCTTTCTCTTATCAAACGTTTGCGTGAAATTGCTTGGGGTTTGCCCTCTCTTATATTGTGGCAATGGCTTGAGCATACATGGCGCCCTTATGCCGAGCGCCTGCGTAAAATGCCCTTTTCCCGCACGGGTCTGTAAAAAGGAAAACAGAGCCCTGCTTACATCATCACTTGCTTCTGGCTGGGGGGTTGGGCAAACCATGACAGCCCCTTCTGCTGGGGCTGTGATTATTTTGGGATCCTGTCGTTCATCATGCTGTTTGCACCCATAGGTCGTTTCATTGCGTTTTGCGCCCGCCATGCCTGGGCTGTTGTGGCGTTGTTTCTCGTGCTTTCGGGGGCAGGCGTTTACGCTGGCATGACCCGTCTGGGAGTAACGACAGATACCAGCAAAATGCTTTCTCCTCGTTTAGAGTGGAAGCAGCGTTCCGATGAAATGGGGCGCTTATTCCCCCAGAAGGAAAACCTTCTGGTAGCTGTCATTCAGGCTAAAATGCCTGAAGAAGGACAGGAAACCGCGCGGGAGCTGGCCGCCAAGATAAGTGCCGATCATAAACACTTTTCCTTTGCGCATAGGCCAGATGCCAACCCGTATCTGCTACGCAACGGCTTGATGTTTCTGGAGCCGCAGCCGCTTTCTCAGGTGCTGAATGATACAATTGCGGCGCAGCCGTTTCTGGCGGCGTTATCGCAAGATCCTTCAGCACGAGGGCTGTTTGGCGCTCTTTCCCTTATGGCAGAGGGCGTAAAGCAGGATCAGGCCAATCTGTCTGGCTTTCAGGCGCCCTTGTCCGGTTTTGCCAATACGCTGGAACAAGCCGTGGCAGGGCATGCCGAGGCTATGTCATGGCAGCAGCTTTTGGGCGGCAAGCTTTCTGATCTGGCTGGAAATTATCAGTTCGTTATCACCAAACCGATATTGGATTATGGATCCTTTCAGCCGGGTGGTGCCTCCGCAGATGCCATGCGGCAGGCTATCAGTTCTCTGGAATTTGTGAAAAATGGGCACGCCAAGGTTTATCTAACCGGGCAGGTGCAGCTGGATGATGAAGAGTTTGCAACCGTGGCAGAAGGCATGGTGGCAGGGCTTCTGGGCTCTCTGGCACTTGTTACCTTGTGGCTTACGCTTGCTGTTAGAACATGGCGCGTGGTGCTGCCTATTGTGGTCACGCTTGTTGTGGGCCTGTTGCTTACCACCGGATTTGCCGCTGTAGCTGTTGGCACGCTTAACCTGATTTCCGTGGCATTTGCTATTTTGTTTGTGGGCATTGCGGTGGACTTTGCCATCCAGTTTTCTGTGCGCTTTCGGGCTCAAACCCCCACACACACGGGCGAAGAAGGCGTGTTTGAAGCGCTGCGCCTTACGGGTGAAGAAACCGGGCATCAGATTCTTGTAGCTGCCTTGGCAACATCCGCAGGGTTTCTGGCCTTTACGCCCACAGCTTTTCTGGGTGTTGCGCAGCTTGGTCTTATTGCTGGTATTGGCATGTTGGTTGCGTTTATTTGCACCACCACGCTTTTGCCTTCACTGCTAAAAATCTGCCATCCGCCGCTCAACTGCCCAAGCATGGGCTATGCGTTCATGAAGCCGGTGGACATTAAAATCCGCCATATGCGCAAGCTGCTTCTGGGCTTTTTTGCACTGGTGGCTTTGGTGGGCTTGGCGCTAGTGCCCAGCCTACAGTTTGATGGTGACCCGCTGCATACCAAAAATCCGAACTCGGAAGGGATGCGCGCCCTTAAACTGCTGATCAACAACCCGCAGACATCTCCTTACAGTGCAGAATTGCTAGTGCATTCTCTTGCCGATGCAGAAAAAGAAACAACCCGCCTGTCTAATCTGCCAGATGTGAATGATGTGATGTGGCTGGGCTCCTTTGTGCCAACCCAACAGCAGCAGAAACTGGCTCTTATTCAGGATGCAGCTTCTATTCTGTTGCCAACGCTTATTGTGCCACAGCCTAAAGCTGCCCCCACAGCGGATGATCTGCGTAAATCAGCACATGATACATCTGTTGCTTTGGCTGGTGTGCTGGATAAACTGCCTGCTCAAGACCCGCTGCGCCGTATTCAGGCTGCTCTGGCCAAGTTGGCAGAAGCTCCAGATGCCACAGTGCAGGCGGCTAACACCGCATTGGTGCGCTTTTTGCCGACAGAGCTGGATCAGTTGCGCACCATGCTTCAGGCAACGCCTGTAAGCATCAAGGATGTGCCTGCTGAAATTGCAGATGATTACTTGCTGCCAGATGGCCGCGCCTTGGTGGAAGTGCATCCTAAGGGAGTGATGTCCAATTCTGGCGCGCTGCGTAAATTTGTGGGTTCTCTTCAGAAAGTAGAGCCACAAATGGCTGGCACAGCGGTTGATATTGTGGAAAGCGCACGTTCTATTGTGAAGGCGTTTGAACAGGCCGCAGGCGCAGCTATTGTTATGATTGCCGTTATTCTGATGCTGGCCTTGCGCCGCGTTAAGGATATGGCGCTGGTGCTGGCACCGCTGCTGCTTTCTGCTTTGATGACAGTTATTTTGATTGTGCTGCTGCCTGAAACCCTAAACTTTGCCAACATTATTGCACTGCCCCTGCTGCTGGGGGTTGGGGTTTCCTTCAATATCTATTTTGTCATGAACTGGCGGGATGGTGTGAAATATCCGCTGGCTTCGCCCACAGCACGTGCCGTGCTGTTTTCTGCCCTTACAACGGGTACAGCCTTTGGCTCTCTGGCGCTTTCGCACCATCCGGGCACAGCAAGTATGGGGCGGTTGCTGTTGCTTTCTTTGGGGTGCACATTGTTGGCAACACTTGTGTTTGTGCCAGCCTTGCTGCCCAAGCGGCCGATAGACGAGGCCTGATAAAAAGCAGGCATAAGAGTTAGGTAATAAAAAAGCCTCCCGATATTTCCGGGAGGCTTTTTTTATGTCTGCTTTTTGAAAGGGGAATCAGAAAGTCAGGAACTTATTTCTTTACCCATTCCGGATGGTGCGGCATTTCAATATCCCGCCCTTTCAACATCATATCCCAGTAAACACGTGGGAATACGGTTGTCTTAAGGAACCATGCAAAGCGGCTAGGCTTGCGCTGATCGTAGGGGAAGCTGGGGGCAGGTTTGCCGCCGTACAGGAATTCCGCCAGAATAATCTTGCCGTAAGCAACGGTTAGCGGGCAGGCACCGTATCCATCGTAGCTGCCTGTCAGCGGTTTGCCATCCAAAGATGCCAGAACGTTTGCTGTTACCACTGGGGTTTGCGCACGCGCAGCGGCCATGGTTTTGGCGTTGGATGTGCCGATAACATCGCCCATACCAAAGATGGAAGGATACTTGGCATGCTGGAGCGTGCTGGGGTCTACATCCAACCAGCCGCCTTCATTCGCCAACGGGCTTTTTTTGATGAAGTCTGGAGCACTCTGCGGTGGGGTGACATGCAGCATGTCAAACTCTTTCACCACATTTGTAACTTTGCCATCTGGCCCGGTAACCGCAAAGGTTGCCTTGTGTTCCGGCCCGTTTACGGCAACCAGTGTATGCTTGTACAGCACGTTAATGCCATAATAATCTACGGCTTCCTGCAAACCGGGGCGATAGTAACCCACGCCAAACAGCGCATCACCTGTCATGCAGAAATCTACATTGGTGCGGTTAAGCGTGCCTTGCTTGCGCCAGTAATCAGATGCCAGATAGGCAATTTTCTGCGGCGCGCCAGCGCATTTGATAGGCATGGGCGGCTGGGTGAACAGTGCCGTGCCACCGGAAAGAGATTGGATGCATGTCCATGTATATTCCACAGTATCTTTGGAATAGTTACTGCACACGCCGTTGCGGCCCAGCGTATCTGTTAGCCCTTCAATCTTGTCCCAATCTAGCTGGAGGCCGGGGCAAACAATCAGGCGGTTGTAAGCAACGGTGCGGCCATCTTCCAGGGTAAGCATGTTGTCATCTGGCTGGAAGGATGCCGCCGCAGCGCGCAACCAGGTGCAGCCTTTGGGAATAACGCCACCTTCCTGATCCAGCGTGCTCCGCAGCTTCATGACGCCTGCGCCAACCAGTGTCCAGCCGGGCTGATAGGCGTGGGTGGTTGCGGGGTCTATAATGGCAATATCCAGTGTGGAGCGTTCACGCAGTAGGCGGGCTGCTACGGCAATGCCAGCAGATCCACCACCCACGACAACAACAGTGTAGCGTAGATCTGGTGTTGTGGAGTTTTCTGTTTGAGTCATGGAAGTCTCCCTGAATCTCACGTTGACGTGGGTGCACTATCCCAAACATCTACAATTTAATAAAGTATTTAATTGTATTTGGGATATGTGTAGAGGGCAGGTCAGTCCTTGACCCACACTTCAACCGGGCCGCTTAGCTTCATGGTAAGGGGGTTGCCGCGCCGATCTACCGTTTTGCCCACGGCTACACGCACCCAACCTTCGCTGATGCAATATTCTTCAACGTTTGTTTTTTCTACGCCCTTAAAGCGCACGCCAATGCCCCGGGCCAGCAGGTCTTCATTATAAAAAGGGCTTTCCGGGTTTACGGAAAGGCGGTCGGGCAGGGTATCAGACATTTAGAGAGTCCTTAATATATCGGTTAAAAGTGCACCGATGTTTTAAGGGCTTTCATATGGAAACACCATGCTTGATCAGCATTTACCTATAAGGCGGATGGTGTTGATGGTTTTGTTTTTTTAAGTCTTAGGATGCAAATTCGGAAGGGTTTTTTATATTAAATTGAGAAAGAGGAACAAGCCCTCGTAAAATCTGGCTTTGTTGTTGGTGCGAGATATTAGGCGGTCCGTATCGGCTGAATGAGTTCAGTTATTCAGACGCAGAAGAATTCCTCCGATGAACGGACAGAATATTCCATCACTGATGGTCTGTCCTTCATGCGTTTTAGTGGCATACGGCCAACAGATATCTAACGACTTAACACCAATAAAGAAAACATTCTCAAAGCATCATCATTCCTAACATTTCAAATGTTTATTTATTTTCATCCATCAAAAATGAGCGTGAGGGAATACTTTCTGCCCAATGGTTTGGAAGAGGAGATATAAAAACGTTTTCTGTGCGTGTCCGGCTTATTTTCCAAACCCCGTTTTCTTTACGGAAAAGGTTATTGAGGCGGCTGGATCGTAATAATGAACTCCCATCACTAAAAATCCAAGGTTGGCAATGCACCCATTGTCCATCGCCTGAATTGCCCTGTACATGGATTTGTTCCGATGTGAGGTAATGCACGTTGAGGATAAGCGCAGGATCGCGCTTTTGAAGCCAAAAATTTTCAAAATGTGTGCGTATAGCTGTTTTGCCAACACAGCGGCCAAACTGGGAGGTGTAATATTCCCCCACACCTTCCCAAATGGCATCTTCTGTATAGAGATCCATAATACGATCTATACGGTCTTTATCCGTTTGAATGCCTGCTTCAGGGCAGGGGGTATCGCACAAAAACATGTAACGCGCCTGTAAACGCCTTATTGCGGCTTCTCCTTCCAGCTCTTCTACCCGCTGCACAAGTGCTTCAAGTTTATTTTGTAAGTTTAGGTCATGTGTCATGTTTTTTTCCGATACAGTGAAGAAAATTGTATTTCTAAATATGGCTTGTTTCCATGCTATTTGCCGGCAAGTTAGGCGTGTAAGAGGCGCTGGTTTGGCGCGTAGAGCATAAGAATTTGTAAGAAGGGATACTTGCCAAAAGTAGCAAGGCTCCTAAAAAACTTGCCGAGCCAGAAACAATTGCCATGGATCTGCCAATAGCTAATGGCGAGTGGAAAATATGATCGTTTAATGTGCCAATAAGTAGGGAGCCGCCAGACAATCCGCCAATAGCATTACAAAACAACATAGCCGCAGAAAAACGTGCGCGCATTGTTGTTGGAACAGCAAGTTGTAAAACAGTGGCAGAAGGCGGCATTGGAAAAGACGCAAAGTAGAAGGCGACAGCAAATGTTGCGACGGCAAGATGCGTATTAGAAGTTGTTACACTTATAACAAGCGGAACAGTGGCGCACAGGGCAGCAAGCGCCGCTATAAGTTGTGGCGCATACCATATGCCACGTGCACTCAGTATATCAATCAGGCGTCCACTGGTGTAAACGCCAGCGCAGCCACAAATAATCACAATGCTGCCTAATGTAATGCCTAAATCTGCGTGTGAAAAATGATGGATACGCATCATCTGGGCAGGCATCCAGCTAAATAGCGAAAAGAGCGTTACTGCCAAAAGCGTATAGCTTAGCATATGGAGACTAAAGAAAACGGAGTGCGTTCTAAAAAATGCTATTGTTTTTTGGGCAGATACAGGTTTCACAACAGATTTTCTGTGTGGAACCTCATGCACGAGCATGGCAATAATGCCGCCTAAGAGTAAACCAGGAAAGCCAACAATAATAAAACATATTTGCCACGCATGCATGCCAGCAAAATTATGTTGCTGCACAATGTGCAGGAGCGGGCCGCCAAAAAGAAATGCACAGCCCGATCCTAAAAAAGATCCAAGAAAGAAAATTGCCAGTGTGCCAGAAAGCTTTTCCTTGGGAACGCTATCAGCCAAAAATGAATAAGCTGCGGGAGCCAAAGCGGCTTCTCCCAGCCCTACCAGAACACGGCATAGGAACAGAGACCAAAAGCTATGTGAAAGCCCACAAGCCATAGTGGCGAGGCTCCATAAAATAACGCCTCCCGCAATAATTGGCGGTCGTGGATACCTGTCACTTAGGGATGCAAGCGGAAAACCCAAAATGGCGTACAGTAAAGAGAAAGCAAGACCGTTCAAAAATGCAAATTGCGTATCTGTTATAAGCAGGTCAGATTGAATAGGCCCAATAAGAAGTGCCAGTATCTGCCTATCAATGTAGGAAAACAGATAAGCCAACATAAAGAGAAAAATAGTTGTAACCGGGCGAATACGAGACATGGCTTTTTCCTCAAAACTCTTTTTGAGAAGCAGAAGTTATGGCGTCTTTTTGCCTTCTAGAGATTGGTAGCTGCTTGTGGCCCGTTGCAGCAGAAAGTTTCTGATCTCTTCCACCTGTTCAGGAGACAGTTCTTTACTAAAGCTGACCATTCCGTATTCGGAGAGAACACCTTTATTCACAACATCGCTGAAGGACTGGGCAGAGTTGATAAATGCAGACCACCGCAAATCGGGCAACACACCACCACCTACGGCGTTGTCTCCATGGCATGCCAAACAGTATTGTTGGTATTTCTGGTAACCCAGTTTGGCTTTGTCGGGTGAGAATGTTCCTGTTGGCGCTATGGGTTGAGGTGCCGCGTTTTGGGCTGGTGGCAGGTTTGCTGTGCCGTCTAGTGCAAAAACCAATATGCGGGAACGGTTAATGCTGCTGTTGTGTAAACGTGCCAAAGCACCACCCATAAGCGGGAAAACACCACCCCATCCAGCTTCTACTGCTATATATTGCTTGCCGTGTGCCATGTAGGAAATGGGCGGCGCAACAATGCCTGTTTGTCCATCAAACGAAAAAAGTTTGTGCCCATCTGTAGCGCGATAAGCTTCAAACAAACCCGTTGAAAGCCCCTGAAAAACCAGATTGCCTGCGGTTGTCAGAATACCACCATTCCAAGGCGCAAGGTGGGGAATAGTAAATGCTGCTTTTTGTTCTGCAGGGTTCCATGCCAGTAACCAACCTTTTACGGTTTTGCTTACCTCTTGCAGAACTTTTGGATCATCCGGCAGGCCGGTCATATCCATGCCCATATTAACGCCCTGTTTATGCATGCGCCATTTAGGATCAGACAAAAAGGGTTCAGGCAGTTGCTGGGCAGGAATATAAACCAGTTTGGTTTGGGGGTTGTAAGCCATAGGGGCCCAGTTATGCCCACCTAGTGAACCTGGCATACTAAACCATGGCTTATTGGTAAGAGACCACAAAGCATCTGGGTTAATATCTGGCCGGCCAGTTTTGGAATCTATACTGCGTGCCCAGTTTTGGAATGTGTATGGAACAGCAGAAAGAAATTCACCTGTTTGCGCATCCAGAATATAGAAAAAGCCATTTTTAGGAGCCTGCACAATAACATGCCGTTGCTCACCATGAATGGGCAAATCCAAGACCATAATGGGTTGCGAGGCCGTGAAATCCCACTGATCTTTTGGTGTTTCCTGAAAATGCCATACATATTCGCCAGTTTCGGGTTTTATGGCGACAATGCTGGCCAAAAATAGATTGTCACCAACACCATCAGAACGGAATTTGTAATTCCAGGGCGCACCGTTGCCAACGCCAAGATAAACCAGATCCGTTTTGGGATCATAGACAATGCTATCCCATACCGTGCCGCCACCGCCAGATTTTGTCCATCCGCCCTTTGGGCTCCAGGTGGGGTATGCAATATCATGCAGCGCTTTGTCCGATGCCGCATGGTCAGGTTTATTTGCAGGTGCGGGAACGGTAAAAAAGCGCCAACGTAAAGCACCTGTTTTGGCATCAAAACCAGATACAAACCCGCGCGCCCCAAATTCGGCGCCACCATTGCCAATAATAACAATGCCTTTAACAATGCGTGGGGCCCCATCCACCGTGTAGGAGCGAATATCTCCTAGCGTTGCATCATTTGGAATGGTGTGAACACTCCATACAACGTGGCCTGTTTTGGCATCCAAGGCAATCAGGCGGCCATCAAACGTTCCAACGTAAATACGGCCTTGCCAGTAGGCAACACCACGATTAACCGTATCACAGCAGCCTTTTACCGCAACATTACCGGGAACTTTGGGGTCATACTTCCACAGAAGGCGGCCTGTGGCGGCATCTAGTGCTTCAACATGGCTCCAGTTTGTACTGGCGTACATAACACCATCAATAACAAGAGGTGTGGCCTCCTGCCCACGGTTTGTATCCAGATCCTGATACCAAGCCAGGTGCAGTTTCTGAACATTCTGATCCGTAATTTGAGTAAGCGGACTATATCGCTGCTCAGCATAGGTCCGACCATAGGTTGGCCAATTTTCAGGATGACTGTCAGCCTGTTCAACAACAGGATCTGTTTCCGTTGCATAAACAGACGGAGAGAGAAAAGATGCGGCAAGTAACGCCAGAACAAGAGGGCGAGGGGACATAAGCATTCTCTTTAATGGCGAATACAGATGGATTTCTGGATAGTGAAGCTATCCAACCAGTCAGACCCAAAGTCGGCTCCAGATCCTGATTGTTTCAGCCCACCAAATGGCATGTTGGGGTCAATCATGACGTGGCTGTTAACCCATACGGTTCCGGCTTCCAGTTGTGCGGGCAGGCGCATGGCGGCTTGCAGGTTTTGCGTCCACACACTGGCAGCCAACCCGAAAGAAGAGGCATTGGCCAGTTGCAATGCTTCATCTGCATCTGATGTGCGTGTTAACGTTAGAACAGGCCCAAAAATTTCTTCCGTTACGCAGGAGGCTTCAGGAGATGGATTTACGATGAGGGTGGGGGGAACATAATACCCCTCTGAATTGGGGGCTTTTTGGCCAATAATAACCTGTTCGGCTTCAGCTTCGGCGTTTTGAACGTAAGAAAGAATTTTCTTTTGTTGAGCTGCCGATACAACAGGATTGATTTGTGCTTGAGGGTTCATGCCCGCGCCAACGGTCATACTTTGGATGGCTTGCGTAAGAGCATCCCTTAAAGGCGCAAACATTTTATCTGTAACGTAAATGCGCGAGCACGCAGCACAAACCTGTCCCTGATTAAGGAATGCTGCCAGCATAAGCCCTTGAGCGGTTTGCTCCAGATCAGCATCATCCAGAACAATGGCAGGGTTTTTCCCGCCTAACTCCAAAGAAAAACGCTTCAGACTATCAGCACAACTACGGGCAATAGCTTTTCCGACAGGGGTAGAGCCCGTAAAACTAATTTTGCTGACAAGGGGATGGTTAACAAGTTGACTGCCAGCAATTGTGCCGCGTCCTGTTACCACATTAAAAACACCATCTGGCACACCAGCTTCCGTTGCTAAGCGCGCGAGGTATAGAAGTGTTAAAGGCGTGGTTTCAGCGGGTTTGGCAACAACCGAGCAGCCTGCCGCCAGGGCAGGAAGAACCTTCCATACGCCAATCAGAAGGGGGAAGTTCCACGGGATAATACCGGCCACAACGCCCACAGGTGTGCGCTGTGTATAAGATGTATAACGTGCATCTGGCGGAAAGGGGATAGAGACATCAAATGTCTTTCCGGTAATTTTTGTAGCCAGACCAGCTACGTATCGTATCCAGGTTTGTGCCCCTCCTGCTTCTAGTGCGCGTGAAATGGCAAGTGATTTGCCTTGTTCCAGTGTTTCAAGCTGGGCCAATATTTCAGCATCACGCTCTACAAGATCTGCCAAGCGTAAAAGAATACGTTCCCTTTCAGATGGGCGCATATCTTTCCAAACACCAGATTTAAAACTGTTAAAAGCAGATGTAACAGCCCGATCTACATCCTGCGCATTGGCATCAACGGTTGATGCAATCTGCATGCCGGTAGAGGGATCATAAATAGGCAAGCGTGCATCACTGCAAGAGGAAGCAGCACCACCATCTATGTATAATTCATGTGATATGGAAACAAAATTGGCGACGGATGCCAGCAAAGAGTCCATGACCAATACCTTTGTATGTTTCGATACCGAAATGGGACAGATTCATTCCGGATATGTCAACAGAATTTTATGGCAGAAAGTTATGACCGCTGTTTGAGGTCATATTAGAAATATCCTTAAAAATAAAAGACTTTCCAATATAATTAGAAATCACTCCCATATCATTGCATAACAAAATATAAATTTTTCCTGATCGGGAACGCATAAAATCTTTCCAAAAAGCACGACTGGAAAAGCACATTTTTTCGGCATTCATTTGCACATCATGATTAATTTTTAAGCATATTCATTTTGATGTAAAAATAATGAGCATAAGAAATGTTTTTTGGTGGAAATTTCACTTTTATATTGTCCTAAATAACAGGGTGATGGCGCGCTAAATTCAGGCAGGCCAATAGACCAAGCAACCATCAAAGGAATAATCATCATGAGAAACATCGGCGTAAGGACAAAAAGAGTCGTTTGTCAGCTCATGTTGCGACATGACAAAACCCGTTTTCAGGATTCCGGTTTCTGAGCGGAAGGAAGAACTGTTTTTGTCTACAACATTGCGATTCCGGAATGAAAAAATGCGTGTTTCTGTTCAATATCATGGAAAGTGGCGGGAAGCTTTCTGTTGTATGTCACACCATTTAAACAAGGCCTGTAATACGCTTGGCGTATTCTTCGTGCTCTCTTATGGTGCCGTTATTGTGGAAAGTAGCGCTGCAAAAGCTCAGCCTTCGTCAGGCAACACAGCCCAGCCAGCCCTATTGCAAGAGCGTGCAGCAACATCCTCAGTAGAGAAAGGGATTGCCGATTCATCAGCGGCATCAGATCTCTTAAAAAAATCCCGTGAGTTAACTGTTACAGGCAAAAAGCATGTGGATGATGATAGCGATGCTATGTCTGCCCCAAATAATATCAGCACCAAAATCATGCCAGCTGTTCCTGTGGCGGTTGCAAGCAATCAACCTAAAAAAGGCATTTTTTACAACGCACTTAAACCATTAAAAGATCATGGAATTACATTTCATCTGCTTTTGATTGATAATTTTGTAAGCAATGTTGTTGGGGGTGTTCGTCCTGGCACAAGATTGCAAAATTCTTTGGGGGTTATTGAAACCCAATTTGATTTGGAAAAGCTAATTGGTTGGAAAGGGGCGCAAATTAACTTTGGTGAAGATATCTTTTTCCTGCGAGATAACGATAAGCACTGGTCTCAGCAGGTAGGGGATAACATTATCGGTTATCAGCCCCCGCATTTGTTTCGTGGTAATTATCTTAGTGAGCTCACGCTTGATCAAAAGCTCATGGATAACAAGCTGGAAATTGAAGGCGGCCGTGCAAATATTTCACGGTATTTTCTAATTCCAAATTGTAATCAGATTCTAACCTGCTTTAAAGATATTTGGTCTCAAGATGCTGGGGTTAGCACATTTGTTTATGCCACGTGGTCTGGCCATATTATGTACCATATCACGCCCTCCTTGTACATTCAGGCAGCTGCAACTGAGGTGAATAAAACAACATTTTTCACCAATGGCTGGAAGTGGGATACGGGAACATCCAATGGGGCCACAGGAGTAGGTGAAATTGGATACCTGCGCGGTTTTGATAAAACGGCTTATCCATCCATGTATGAGTTTTTGGGGTATTATAACTCCTCAACCGTTCAAGATCCCATTCGCACTGTGCGTGGTACGTCTCAGCTTTATGATAAAAGCTCTGCAGCGCAGATGCATACAGGTATGTCCGGTATTTTCTTTAGTGGGCAACAGTATGTATGGCGCAAGGACCATGGTGCAACCAAAGACCCACACGGTATGGCGTTAGCCGTTTATGGGGGTGCTGGCACGGATTTTGAAAGCTATGCTCCTATACAGGCAGAAGCGTATTTGGGGGCATTTGTTCAGGCTCCATTTGCTTCGCACCCTCTAGATAGTTATGGCATCCAGTTCCACTGGAGCAAACTGGGTACGCGGGAGCAGGATTTTCTTGGCCAGGCCAATAAAATAAGTGGGGGTGATGGAAAACGCCCCGGTGCAGATCATCTTGTTGCAGATATTCATGCGCATACGTTTTTGTTCCCGAATGTGGCATTGGAACCAAGTCTGCAATACGTCATCAATCCAAACACTTATTACGCTCCGATGACGGCCAAACACCCCCATAATGCGTTGGAGGTTGGCGCAACGCTTTTTGTTTATCTCGATAAAATGGCAGATTTTCCCTGATGAAGAAATGCGTGGCGCGTAGCCACGCTCGTCTTTGAATTCATGGAAAATATTTTTTGAGAAAAATGAGAAAAATAAGTGGAAATGTAAACTAATTAAGGTTACGTTTTCGATATAAACAGACTGCAGGAGATTCGGGAGGTTTAAAAATTACCTCCATCTCTGGGCAGAAAGGACGCGAAGCCCGCATCAGTGGCATCGGCCTTGAAACGTGAAGGGGAGAAACATTCATGTTGATCCAGACGCCAGAATGCAAAGCCGATCTGGCCAAAGGGCCTGCTTTTGATGCTCTGATTGAGGACATCAGTTCCCGTGCGCTTGAGTTCCGGGAAAATCGCAGGATTACCAAAGATATCATTGAAAAGTTTCAAGAAATTGGCGTGTATCGTGCATTGGTTGCGCGTCAGTTTGGGGGAATGGAAGTTTCCCCCATGGCTTTTCTTGAATTGATAGAACGTATTGGCTGGGCCGATGCCTCGGCCGGATGGGTTGCCAGCTTTGGTGTTTCTGCAACCTATCTGGTTGCATTGCCCCTTGAAACGCTCAAGAAATTATATGCGAACGGGCCAGATATTGTTTTTGCGGGCGCTATTTTTCCCGCTCAACCCGTGCAGGTTAAAAATGACCATTTTGTTGTAAATGGCCGCTGGCCATTTGCAAGTGGCTGCACAGGGGCTTCTTTTATTGGTGTTGGTATAGCCGTTGCAGATGAGCAGTGCGGTTTGCCCCGTACTGCGGTTCTACCTGCGGCAGAAGTTACCATTGATGAAACATGGAATACCATTGGCCTTTCCGGCACAGGTAGCCACGATGTGGTGGTGCGTGACGTAGAAGTTGCCCCGGAATGGACATTTATCCGAGGTGGGGCTCCCTCTCTGGATTTGCCTCTCTATCGTTATCCTTCGCTATGTTTTGCAGCTCAGGTTCTTTCGGTTGTTGGTTTGGGCTGTGCGCAGCGGGCTATTGATGAAGTTGTTAAAATGGCCGCCGGGCGTAAATCTATTACAGGTGCCCCCACAATGGCCGACCGTGCGCAGGTTCAAGCTGCAATTGGTGAAGTGTCTGCCCAGCTTTCTGCTGCCCGTGCTGCTTTTTATGGCGTTACGGCAGAAGCGTGGGATGTTTTAAGTGATGGTGGCACTGTTACGGAAGCACTGGCAAACCGCATTCGGCTGGCTGCAACGCACGCCGCGCAAGTATGTGCGGATGTAGCCCGAGCCTGTTTTGCTCTGGGTGGTATCGCTGCTGTTCATAAAGACCATATTTTGGCCCGTTGTTTGCAAGACTGCGTTGTTGTTGCGCAGCATGCCTTTATGGGGCGCGGAAATTACGAAGCCGCAGGGCGTGTCATGCTTGGTCGCGGTGGTCGGCCCGGTTATCCATAATTTATAAAGAGGAAAAACAATGTCTAATCCAGACAAAAAGCCATTACGCGTTCTGTTTTGTGTTGGTGTCACGCAGACATTTTTTGATTTGCCAGCATCTGGCATCAAAACGGTATGGGCCGGAGTAGGGGAAATGCTGAAAGGCATGAATTCCCTGCCGGGGCTGACAATTCTGGGAACAATGGATGATGATCAGGTGATGGTCGGGGCATCCCATGCTTTTCCGTGGACCTGCTACATCCTTGCTGATGTTGATAGCGTGGAAACCGTTACAGCTGCTTGCAACCTATTCCGTGTAACAGAGGTGGGTGAGTATCGGTTGTGGCGTTACCTCAGAGTGGAAGCCCGCATGGGCCGCGTGCTTGAAGTTCCGGCCTAAAACATACGCCCCGTTATATGTCTGAAACAGGCATGCAAGGTTTCTGCCCGCAATAGGCGGACTATATTTTTGATCCTTCATAAAGAGGATTTGCGTTCATGACAGCTTTTCCTGATGTCAAACAGCTTCTTGCAGAAGATCGTGCTGATGGGTCCATTTACAGCAATCCTGATCTGTATGACATGGAAATGGACCGTATTTTCATGCATAACTGGATATGGGTTGCTCATCGGAGCGAGCTTCCTGAACCAGGTGAATTTATTACCACTTTTGTTGGCAGCCACCCTGTTATTGTCTCGCGCGATAGAAAAGGCGTGGTGCATGTCATGCTTAATCGCTGCCGCCATCGTGGGGCGACTGTGTGTGAGCAAAAGCATGGTAAGGCCGCCAGCTTTGTATGCCCATATCATGGCTGGGCCTATGGGTTGGATGGCGCATTACGTGGGGTTCCGCATCAGGATGGCTATACCGGGCAGCTTGATAAATCCAAGCTTCCTCTCGTAAGTCTGAGAGTTGAAGAATATAATGGATTAATTTTTGCGACTTTTGATAAGTCCATTATGTCTTTGGAAGACTGGCTTGGCCGGGCCAAACCGTGGATTGATCTGTTCATGAAGCAGGGTGCTTATTGGCCGGTCAAAACCATGGGTGAGCATAAGTTTACTTTTCCGGGAAACTGGAAAATCCAGCTCGAAAATACAACAGATGCTTACCATTTCCCTATAGTGCATAAGCCATATCTTGATTCTGTTGACAAAGAAACAGAAGATACATTCTCCTTCCTAGATGGTGAGGGATATGTGGAAGATTTGGGGCATGGCCACTCGGTTATGGTCATGATTCCAGATTTGGTGGATCTTGAAGAAGATCTGGATCGCCCCATTCCCATGCGGTTTGAAAAACTGGCTGAAGATCTCAGCAAAGATCACACACCGCAGGAAGTCAGGCGCATTGTGCGTGCTGTTGGTGGAACAGGTTTTAACCTGAACCTGTTTCCAAACCTTGCGTGCTCAATGGCATTTTTCCGTGTTCTACGGCCTTTGTCTGTGAATGAAACAGAAATACGCCATATTGCTATTGGGATGGATGGCGGCCCGGCGAGTGCCAATCAGGCCCGCTTGCGCCTTCATGAGCATTTTCAGGGACCAATGGGTTTTGGCACCCCAGATGATGCAGAAGCATGGGATAGGGTGCAGCGTGGGTCACTGGCCGGGCGTGATATTCCCATTTTGTTAAACCGAGGTATCGGGCACGAAGCCAAGCGTGAAAACGGTAATCTCTATAGTGATGTCAGTGCAGAAACAGGAATGCGCGCTGCATATCGGCAGTGGTTTGCAGATATGACTGAGGAGAATGAAGCATGAGCATTTCTCTGAATGATGCCGTAGAGCTTGTAACGCTAGAAGCCGATCTGCTGGATGATGGCCAGTTTGTTGAATGGCTTAAGCTTTATACGCAATCTGGCCTTTACATTATTCCGATTGACCCTGCGGCAGATGATTATGCTGATACGCTGAATTATGCGTATGACGATGCTGAAATGCGCCAAAAACGCGTTGAACGCCTGATTGGGGGGCGCGCCATTTCAGCGGCTCCTCCAGCACAGACAATTCGGTTACTTTCACGGTACAGAATTCTGGAATCTGATGATCAGAAATGTGTGCTTCGTTGTGCCCAGTTGTTAACGGAACTGCGGCAGGGGCGTGAGCGCTCTTATGTGGCCAATGTCATCTTTACCTTGGTGAAAGAAGGAGATTCTCTGAAAATTGACCAGAAAGTCATTAAGCTTTTAGGGTCAACAGAGGCACTAACAGCCGTGAGTTACATCCTGTAATGCGGACGGCTTTGGTAACAGGCGGAGCGCAGGGGCTTGGTGCTATTATAGTGGCAAGCCTCGTGCAGGCGGGCTATCGGGTTGCAATTGCAGATATCAACCCAGATGTGGCTCAACATTTGGTAAAGGAACATGGCGCAGAAAAGGTTGCTGTTTTCGGGCTGGATGTAAGCAATGAAAACTCGGTCGAGCAGGTTCTGGATCAGGTAGAAAAACGCTTTGGCTTACCATGGCTTTTGGTAAATAACGCGGCGGTCATGAAGGCACAGCCCGTGCTGGAAATTGATATGCCAACGTTTGAGCGCATTATATCGGTTAACCTGTGCGGGACTTTCCTGTGTAGCCAGCGGTTTGCACGGCGCCTTGTTGCGGCAGGGCAGGCGGGGCGAATTGTCAACATCGGCTCATTGGCTGGGCAGAATGGTGGTTCGGCCACTGGGGCGCATTACGCGGCCTCAAAAGGGGGTATTCATACCCTTACCAAAGTGTTTGCGCGCGATCTGGCGCCGTTGGGTATTACCGTTAATGCAATAGCGCCCGGCCCGTTAGACCTGCCATCGGTTGCTGCAACAATTGGTGCAGATCGTTTACCTGCTCTGAAAGCTGCATTGCCAACCGGTAAGTTAGGCCGCCCCATTACCGTGGCGCGCATGGTTGTGGAAATGGCGCGTGAAGATGCTGATGGGCTAACGGGATCTACAATTGATATTAACAGTGGGTTGTATTTGCGATGACCAGACAATCTCATTTGTTGAATGTTACAGTAGATGCATGTCAATTGCGCGGATCTGTTCTTTGCTTTGATCTCAAAGCTCCAGATGGAGCAGATCTGCCGGAGTGGGAAGCCGGTGCCCATATTGACCTGCACCTTGAAGACGGACTGATCCGCCAATATTCCTTGTGCGGAAACCCGGCTGATCGTAAGCGGTATTCTCTGGCTGTGCTGTTGGACCCTAAATCTCGTGGGGGGTCTGTAGCTGTGCACCGTCTTGTGTGTAATGGGGCGCAATTCCAGATCAGCCAGCCACGTAACTTGTTTCCATTGGCTCGTGATGCGCGGAGCAGTTTGCTTATTGGCGGTGGCATAGGCGTTACGCCGATGATCGCAATGGCATATGAACTGCATGATAAAGCAGAAAACTTTGCCCTGCATTATGTTGCGCGTGACCCGGTGTTTACACCTGTTTTGCAGGCTCTCCCTTTTGCCGAGCACGTTGTTATTCATGATCATAGCCAAGCTGAACGACCACGCTTTAACGTGCAAAATACGCTTGCCAATTGGATAGAGCAAAGCGGATCTGGGGTGCATGTGTATGTGTGCGGCCCAGAAGGGCTGATGCAGGCCGTTGCGCAGGCAGGGGGTGCCTGTGATCTGCCAGAAGGCCATGTGCATCAGGAAGCCTTTTCTGCACAAACCGTGGAAGGTGGATCTGGGTTTGAAGTACTAGGCGCCAAAAGCGGTGTGCGTGTTCAGGTTGCAGAAGATGAAACCATAGCCGCAGCTTTTGCTCGCTCTGGTGTGCGTGTGCCTGTTAGTTGTGAGCAGGGTATCTGTGGCACGTGTGTTGTGTCTGTTCTGGAAGGTAAGCCAGAGCATCGTGACGAATACCTGACAGATGAAGAAAAAACGGATCAGATTGCTCTTTGTTGCTCACGGTCAAAAACACCTTTGCTTGTAGTAGACCTATGAACAAAATGCCTCGTATTTGTATTGCCGGTATGGGGGGAATAGGGGGTACCTTTGCTTCTATTCTTTCATCCAGACCAGTCATACTGTCTGTTGTGGCACGAGGCAGAACCTTACAAGCCTTGCATGAAAATGGGTTGGTTTGCCAGAATGGATCAGAAACTACGCGGCATTCTCTCAGAGCGAATGATCGCGCGCCCGCTGAAATACAGGATCTGATTATTCTTTCTGGTAAGTCCTACCAACTGCCAGATCTGTTTAAAACAGTTAGCCATGCAGTGGGGCCGAACACACAAATTATACCGGTTTTGAATGGCCTGCCGTGGTGGATGATTGCGCAGACAAATACAGCACGGAGTGTTGTTAAAAAAATTACCCATGCTTTAGACCCTGAAGGCAATCTTAGCAGTATTCCGCCCGAGAATATTATTGGGTGTGTTGCCTATGCTTTTGCTCAGGTGCCATCCCCAGGAGAAGTGACTATTTCTGGTTCCCCTCGGTTTATATTGGGGAGCGCATTACCCGGCCAGAATACTGTTCATCAGGTTTTGACATGGCTGGAGGATGGGAAAGGGTATTTTACAGAAACACCTGATATCAAAAAGGAAATCTGGAACAAACTTTCCCTGAATGTTGCAACAAATTTCTTATCCGTTCTATGTGAGGGAACATTAAAAATTCTCTCTTCCAATCCAGATCTTTGCGTATTGATCAGGCGGTGCCTCGTAGAAATTCAGGTTCTTGGGCAGGATTGTGGAATTGGCGGCTTGCTCCCCATTGATGAGTTAATGAGCAAGGTGGAGCAAGGGGGTAACCACCCTACATCCATGTTGCAAGATTATCTGCGGAATAAGCCATTGGAATTAGCCGCCATGGGGGACGTTATTATACGTCTTGCGCATCATCATGGGCTTGTTCTTCCTACGACAGAAGCACTTGTAGGCCTGACACGTAACAAAGCATCAAGACGTTATTAAGCTTGCAAAAGGACGTAAAAATGTCGGACTTGTGGAGTGCTGATGAAACAAAACTCCGTATTCAGTTAGCGGAATGTTATCATCTTATTGATTATTTTGGTTGGACTGAGATGATTTTCAATCATATTTCAGTTCGTCTTCCCGGTGAGCCAAGGCGTTATTTGGTCAATGCTTTCGGGTTGAATTATGATGAAGTCACACCAGAAAACCTACTCGTTGTAGATGCTGATGGGCATATTGTCAGCAACAGTGCAAATAAGCCTAACCCGGCAGGGTTTGCACTGCATGGTTCTATTCATGGCGCTCGAGATGACATTCATTGTGTTATTCATACACATACGAATGCAGTCTGTGCCGTTGCCATGAAGCAGCAAGGCTTTAGCCACGATAATTTTTACGGGGCGCAGCTTTTTGAACGCGTTGGGTATCATGATTTTGAAGGTATCACCCTTTATGATGATGAACGCCCACGCATGCTTGCCAGCTTAGGCAATAAACATGTTTTGGTTTTGCGGAACCACGGTGTTGCTGTTGGCGGCGCAGATGTACCGCGTGCTTTTTTCCTGCTCTGGATTGTGCAAAGAGCGGCTGAAATTCAGTGCCAGACAGGCATGATTCCCGGAAAAGACGTTACCATTCCAGATGAAATACGGCGTCGCTGTGCGCAAGATGCAGATGGCGTTATTGCAAATTCACAAGCCGCCCAAAAGATGTTTGACGCAGCAGTGCGCAAAATACGCAAAGAACGAGGCCCCCTGTGGGAAGGAGACCAAGCATGAACACCACAATGCGAGATGATTTTCGCAAAGCAATGTCGCATTTTGCAACCGGGGTTGCCGTTGTAACGGCCAAAGGAGAGCAGGGGGCACAAGGTGCCACAATTAGTGCGCTGAGTTCCGTTTCTCTGGACCCTGTTTTACTGTTGGTGTGCCTCAACCGTAAAAGTTCAACCTATAAGGCCATTGCGGAAAGTGGACGTTTTGCACTGAGCATTCTTTCGAAAAGCCAAGAAGACAAGGCTTATTTCTTTGCATCTCCAGCGTTGGATAAAAACGTGGAAACAGAAACACTGTGCCACGAAAATGGGAGTTTGTTTGTAAAGGATGCCCTTGTCCATATTTCCTGCTCTGTGCAGGAAACTTTAACAGGCGGCTCTCATGAAATTTTTCTGGGAAGCCCTGATTACGTTAATGTAACAGGCACGGAACCTTTGTTGTATTTCAAAGGTGGTTTTAATTTATTCTAATAAATAACATGTAAAGACGAACATACTTCAAGTTCTGCAAAGGAGTGGTTATGCTGCCAGATTCCACGGTTATTGCTGAAAACCTTATTGATACAATCAACAAGCATGAAGGTAAGATTCGTGCTTTTACGCAGTATAATCCAGAGCAGATACGGCGCGATGCCGCCCATCTTTCTTCCGGCCTTCTGGCCGGAATGAGTGTTGGCGTAAAAGATATTGTAGAAACAGAAGCATACCCAACCGAGTATGGGTCTGATATTTACAAAAACAACCAATCTCGTGCAGATGCTGCTTGTGTAACATTGCTTAAACAAGCCGGTGCGTTGGTGGCTGGTAAAACAGTCACAACAGAATTTGCATTTTTTCAACCCGGCCCAACAGTCAATCCTTATGATACCGCACGCACACCCGGAGGCTCATCCAGTGGATCTGCTGCTGCTGTGGCGTGTGGCATGGTAGATATAGGCATTGCGTCTCAAACCGCTGCATCTCTTACACGTCCGGCGTCTTATTGCGGAATTGTTGGTTTTAAGCCCTCTTATGCGCGTTACAATGCTGCGGGGGTTAAATATTTGGCACCATCATTTGATGCTTTGGGTATTGTAACGCGAGATGTAACTACGGCAATTAAAGCTGATAATGCTTTAAAAGGGCCGAAACCAGTAAATGTTAAACTGCCCTTACAAAAGCCCAAGCGTATTGGCTTTTGCGAGACCCCATGGTGGAACCAAGGGGATACAGACATGCATCAGGCACTGCAAACCGCAGCAGATTTGTTTGCACAACAGGTATCTCTTGAAAAAGTAGATCTAACAGATTTTGAAGAAGGGGCTGATCTGCATCTCACAATTATGAGTTATGAAGCAGCGCAATCTCTTGCTTGGGAATATAAAACAAAGCGTGCGCAAATAAGCCCGCAGATAGCAGCACTGGTTGAAGCCGGACAAGCTATTACCCGACAGGATTATGAGAAGGCGCAGGAAAAAGCAAAAAATCTACGAAAAAAGGCAGATCTACTGTTTGAAACGTATGATGTGCTTCTTGCTCCCGCAGCTCCGGGTGTTGCGCCCTTACTGCAAGAAGGCACAGGCAGTCCACTTTTTAGCCGTTTATGGACACTTTTGCACCTGCCATCTCTTACTCTGCCGGGCATGGTAAACAAGGCCGGCTTACCTATTGGGGTGCAATTTCTAGGGCGCTACGGAGCTGATGAAGCTCTGTTATCTTATGGCTTGTGGGCAGAAGGCATTTTGCCAGATCGCCCGCTTTGTTCTGGCTGATTTTATGCGGATGGTCACCAGCGGCTGAAAACCCTCTGGTGACCCATTAATAAATATTCTGATATATTTTGCTGCATGTATTTATCAGCGCACGAATTTCATGATCATCAAAATTATGGAATGCCCGCCCAAAAATAAGAGAGGCAATACGGCGTACGTCAGTAAATACTTGAATCCCTTTTTCTGTAAGACGAACGTCTGTCACCCGTGCATCATGTTCCGAAACAGAGGTACTGATGAGCCCTTCGTTTTCCATACGATAGATGAGTTTGGTCATGGTAGAAATGCGGATAACGGCCAAATCCGCAATCCGTCCAATGGGGGCGTATTCGTGCTCGTGTAAAATAGCGAGCACACGCCACCGGGGAATATCCATGCCAATGGGTTTAAGGTGCGCGTCCATGCGTATCTGATAGAGGCTGACAAGACGGGTCAGGTGGAAAAAAGGCGAGGCATCGGAAGAAAAGAGCTGATCTTTAGGGTCTGCCTGACGCCACACCTTGCCACTGCGTGATTTTACCACAATCTCATTCCTCATAATGAACTGTAGAAAGCTCTAGTCTTTTTGGATTGATCTGTGAAGTAATCTGCCGCGCATGTGGTTACGTTAAAGTGCCATAAGTCTTTATCGGTGGAGATTCATGACTGGGAAGAAGGTCTTTTCTCCGCTTCCACAGGTCATCGCGCAAACCGTAACGTCAGGCTAAGGTGCAGGAAGCAGCTTTGTCTTTGGCCTGAACGTTGGAGCTTGCGCGCAGGCTGCATTAAGGGCTGTGCTGCGTAGAGGTTACAACAATTTTCCCTTTGCCATCACGTTCTGTGGCTAAGGTGCCTGTGGCTTTGTCTACTAAAATGTTACCCGTATTTTCAACATGTAGAGCCGCCACAGATGTTTCACCATGAAACACAGCATCTGCTGTGCTGTTAGAGGTGATTTCCAACGCCTCTAGCTTACCTTGTTGGGCTGTAAAGGAGGCAGAGCCACCAAGATAAACAGCCAGAGCAGGAGCTTGCACCTTTCCGATCATGAACGGGGCAGAAAGCGTGGAACGCAAACGTGCAGAGTCAGCCAATACAGGAATGGTGATAGCGCCAGTGGAATCAGAAGTAACATTCAGTTCCGCAGTGCGCCCTAGGGTAACTGCACCACTGCCAGCCTGAAGAAAAACGGGGCTTTTACGGTCATCCACCTGAATGGCTGTTCTGCCTGTGCTGGTAATAACCAACGGCATATTGGGGGGCGTGGTGAGCGTAAGATTGGTATCTGCCCGACAGTTTTGCCCTGCAAGAGACAGGCTGCCATCAGAGTTGGTGGCAAGCTGTAGGCCTGTTGGCCATTGCCCGTTTACTGGTTCAGGCTGCGTTACGCCTTTTTGGGCGCGGATATGCAGGCTGTTCAGGCAGGGCGCTGCAATATTGAGTGTTGGGGTTTCGGTTTTTTCTGCCCCACAGGCAGTAGAGGGCAGAAAAACCGCCAGGCAAAGAGCCGTTGCAGCGCAAAGTTCTGAACGAAAAAAAGAATACAGCATGTCTTCTTTTTGCCAGTGCCAGAGGGGTGCGTCTATCCTGTTTTAATGGCGCAGCCCACTGCCGCCAGTGCCACCCATTAAGGCATCGTGCATACGGTCCAGTGCTTCGGTGAGTGTATCATGCGCGCGTTTGCCTTTGCTGCCTACAACAGTCACGGTGCTGGTCATGCCAGCAGCCAACTGGGTGCCGGGGGGAATACTGTCTATCTGCACACGCACAGGAATACGCTGCGCCAGACGCACCCATGTATAAACCGGATCAACCGATGGCAGGCCCTGCGTTGCGGTGGCTGCGTTGGCGGTTGCAATGCCGCGTGTCAGGCTTACAACATGGCCCCACATAGGCTCCCGATACCCCATCAGATCCAGGCGTACCCGATCTCCAACGTGAATGGAGCGAATTTTTGTTTCCTCAAAATACCCATCCACCCAGTAGGATGAGGCATCAATAACCTCAATATTGGATTTGCCTGCTGTTGCGTAATCACCCACACGCATGATGAGGTTATTGACATAACCTGTTACCGTGCTGCGCACATACGTACGATCAAGGTTGATTTTGGCTTGGGAAAGATTGGCCAACGCCTGCGCATAAGCTGCTTTGGCAATGTCTGCCGTGGCTTGATAAACCTGCTTTTCTTCGCGGGAGGCCGCAGCATCTGTCAGCCGATCACGCCGAAACTCCTGCGTATCTTTCAGCGCCATATCCGCTTTGCGCTGGTTGACCGCAGCCGTTGCTGTTGCCAGCGCTACCTTGAAGTCAAACGGATCAATTTCGTACAGAATATCTCCAGCATGAACGAACTGGTTATCCCTTACGCGCACAGCAATAATCTGGCCTGAAACACGAGGGGCAATATCTGCAACCTGTACACGCACTTGTCCGTTTCGGGTCCAGGGGGCGGCTGTGTAGTAATCCCACAGTACGAAGCAAACAACGGCTGCAATGGCAAGAATGGTCCCCGTCGTGATAAACTGCAGGACGCGGCGGGCGCGCTCAAACACGGTCGGAAAGCCCTTTCACAACAAAATAGTGTAAAGGCCGATAAGGCATATAAGAATGCCAAATTCAGCCAGAGGCAGGTTCCATACCACGCGGCGGGCACGTACTTTGGATAGAACCGGGTTAAGAGCCAGCAGGGTGGCAATAGCCAATCCGGCATGGACAACAAAGGACGAAACAAGCAGCCCGCCTATATCCAGAACAGGGCGTAATTCCATGTTAGCGGGCCTTCCATTGCTGATCTGGCACAGGAACAAGATCATACAGATGCAAAGCGGAACGGTTGTGTTCCAGCAAATGTATGGCGCCAACCATGGCGGATACGGCAGCAAGGGCCGTAGCCATCTGGCCATGTGGCAGGTTGATGGAGTGATCAAGCAGAACGCGGGCTTTGCGCTTCATGCGGTAAAGTGCTGAATCCACGTTGTAGATAATGGTGGCGCGGTAGGCGGATTCTGCATCCAGCCGGATAGCGGGAATAGTGGCGGCGCGTTGCAAATGGCGGCGTGCGCGGGCCAGTTCCACGTTCAGTTCATCTAAACTGGCAAGGCGGGAGAAAACGCGCTGTTTTGCCTTGTTGTTAGGCAGGTAGCGGTTCCATTCCAGAATGCGGCAGAGCCGATCATAATGGCGGCTGATAAGGGCGGAACCGGCTTGTTCGCCATGCCCTTCAAACTGAAGCAGCAAATCGTGCCCGATGGTAATGCCAACCCGGAAGCGCCTGCCTGTAGCAGAAGGGGGCAACAACAGCACCAGTGAGATAAAGATGATAATGGCCGCAAACAGATACAGCACGTTGCGGTCTATAAATGCAGAGGGCTCATAGTTCTGTTGGTTCGCCACGCCCAAAATCACAAAGAAAAAGACACCCGCGTTAAACCCGATAGTGGCTGTTTTGGGGTTCATCAGCAGTAAGCAACCGCCAAAGATAATGGGGAGAATAGCCATTGCCAGAAAAGGCATGTCTGCACCGTGGGGCAGCACTCCAAAGTTCAGCACTGCGGCCACGGCAATAGCCAAAGGCGTACCTATAAGGGCACCCATACCAAAACCGCGCGCATTGTATGTGGTGGCGGCCAGAGTAAGGATAATGGCAACCTGAGACAGTGCGCTGTAAGTGGCGGGAATATCAGAGATAATGCACAGCCCGGCCGCAACAGAAAATCCAATCAGGGTGCGCAAGCCATTGAGTAGGGCCGCAATAACATCATGATGCTGATCGATCTTGAGTTCCGGTGCCTGTGTGCGAGCCCGTTGCCCATGCTGGAGCGCATCTATGCCATCTGCTGCCCAACGTGCATCAGACAGAAGCGCCATGGAACGTTCAATCAGCCACGCTTCATCCAGCGTTGGGCCAAGAGATGCTTCCTCTGCGTGGGCTTCCTTGGCCAGATCTTCCAGATCATGCACGGCTTGAAGGGGAGATTCTACCGGAGTGCCATCTCCAAATGATGTGCGAATATGTTTGAGTATGGGGCCAGAGATGTTGCCCCGGCGCAGCACATTGGCAATGGCACGGCTACAGGTTAGCATTTCCAGCAAGGCCACCATGGCGGAGCGCGCGCCTGCAAGGCGTAGCTTGGCATCAGCAAGCTCGGTTTTGGCAAAGGAAACCTGAGATGTCAGGGCAATAATTTCGCCAGCCAGCCCGGCGCATGTCATGTCATCTGGTACGCCGTGGCCTGCTACGGCATCACGCGCAATGCGTTGCACCATTTCACCTGTGCGGCGCAGGTTGGCTGCCAGTTTTTCAAACGCGGTAGGAGACCCAAACACATCGTTAATGGCAGCGGTGGCTGCAATGCCAACAACAATGGCAGATACACGGTTAACAGTAACATCAAAAATAGAAGCCGGGTTATCAATACAGCTAATGCCCACAATGGCTACGGTGTAGCCAGAAAGCATGGCTGCATAGGCACGGAAGTCTCGCTCCAATGTGCCCATAATGGTGCATAACGTTAGCCACAGCGCCACGCCGCCCAGAAAAACGCCACGTTCCTGATTAAAGCAGGCGGTTAAAAACAGCGCGACAAATGCCCCAATAATTGTGCCAGCCAGCCGGTAAAGCGCTTTGGAGAGCACCTGCCCACGTGTGGGCTGCGCCAAGATCATAACAGTAACAGCAGCAGAACCGGGGGAGGAAAGCTGGAGCCAGAAAGCCGTGGCAAGCGCCAGAACAGCAGACAGCCACGTGCGCAGACAAAACAGAAACCAGCCATGTGCGAAGATGCTGCGAGGCAGGGGAAGAAACAGTGTCTTCCAAGATCCCATACGGAATGCTGCCGGTGTTTCTGTTGTCATGTCTGCTCTGTCTTTAACCTCTTTGCTTCACATTAGGGGGCATGCCATTTCCGGCCAGACAAGGCGGGTGAGAGCGAATCTCGCAGTATCAGCATGCTTCTTAAAATAAAATATAATCTTTGGCGTGATGCCATGAGTGATGAGGGGGGTTGCGCTTAACGCGGGTCAGGCCAGATGGCGAGGGTGTGAATTATATCTAACCTAATGATAAGATAAGATGAAGTGAGGTTAAGGGATGGCTGCTCACGATCTGGGTATGTCATGGGAAAGTGAAATTTTTCTGCCATTTGCGTGATGGAGTGCGCCAGAATTCATGAAATTTATCCACACATCAGACTGGCAGATAGGCAAGACATTTAGTTTTGCAGATGATGATACACTGGGTGCGCTACAGGCCGCGCGTGTAGATGTTGTGCGCACGATTGGCGCTTTGGCGCGGCAGGAAGGTGTGACCTGCGTATTGGTGGCGGGCGATATTTATGAGCACGAAACGCCAGAAAGACGCACATTGCACCAACCCATGGAGCGGATGCGGCAGTTTCCCGATGTGCAGTGGCATCTTATTCCCGGCAACCATGATGCGGATACGCCAGAGGGCGTATGGGCACGTTTAAGGCGTGAAGATGCGGTGCCAGACAATGTGCATCTGCATACATGCCCGCAAGCGGTGGAAATAGATAAAACACATAATGCGTGGTTGCTGCCTGCTGTGCTCAAGCGGCGGCATACGCTTTCTGATCTCACCGATTATATGAATGATGCGGCCACCCCGCCAGAAGCCTTGCGCATTGGATTGGCGCATGGATCTGTTGTCGGATTTAGTAATGGGCAGGAAGCCGAGGATAACCCTATTGCGCTGGATCGGGCAAAGCAGGCTGGGCTTGCCTATCTGGGGTTGGGGGATTGGCACGGCTTTTGCCAGATTGATGCGCACACCTGTTATTCTGGCACCCCGGAAACAGACCGTTTTGTAACAGGTGGCGCAGGCGGCGGGGAAACGCTGGTTGTGTCCGTAGATGGTCCATGTGCTCAACCTGTTATTTCTCGGCATCGAACGGGTAAGTATCTCTGGCGCAAACTGGAAGATATTGTGCTGGCCAATGGCGAAGATATTGAAGCATTGGAAGCCCGTGTAAGAAGTATAAATCCGGATAACCCCAGTGTTGTTATGGCATGGCTGGAAGTTTCTGGCCTGTTGGGTGTGGATGATTTGCGTAAATACGAAAGTGTTATTCTCTCGCGCTTACAAAGTGCGGTGGCGTGTTTACGCATAACCGGTGCCCCCCAACTGGCTGCAGGCGCACAGGATCTGGAGCGCCTTGATGCCTCAGCAACGGTAAAGGTGGCAGCCCAAGAACTGCTACAAATGATTGAGCGGGGAGGTGAGGAAGGTGCTGTGGCAAGGGAGGCCCTGCAAAGGTTGTTCCTGTTCTGGCACGAAGTAGAAGGTGCCGCAGCATGATTCTGACAGATATCCAGCTTGAATGTGTGCGTCGGTTTACATCACCAGTGCGTCTGGAAGGGTTGGGCGATGGGCTGAATGTGCTGGCCGCCCCGAATGAGGCCGGTAAATCCACATTGCTGATGGCTCTACGGGCAGCGTTAACCTTACGTCATGGTTCCAAAGCCCAATCTGTAAAAGACATGCAGCCCTATGGCGGCGGTGCGCCCCATATTGGTGTCGGGTTTGAATGGAGTGGTAAGTCCTGCTGGTTGGAAAAACGCTTCATGAAGGGCGCGTTTGCGCGTCTTGATCTGGGGCAGGAGCGTTTTGATGGGGATACAGCAGAAGAACGCCTGAATGCTCTGCTGGAGTTGGAGAAAAACGGCAAAAGCGAAGCAACAGGTTTGTGGAATGCTCTTTTAGTGCGCCAAGGGGAAAGTTTTGCTGCGCCCGTTCTGAACAATGCAGGCCGTTCCAGTATTCAGAACTGTTTGGAACAAGGTATTCAGGAAGTCACCGGTATTGCTACAGCAGGGGCTATGCTGGAGCGTGTAAGGGCCCGGTTGGGGCAGTTACAGACCGCGACTACAGGCAAACCCACAGGGCGTTATAAGCAGCTTCTGGAAGATCAGGCCAAAGCAGCAGAAACGTTGAAAAGCCTGCATGCCAAGCGTGCTGCGCTGGAAGAAGATCTGGTTTTACTAGAACAAACACGCCGCATGTTGCGTGAGCAGGAAAACCCAGAACGGCAAAAACAGGAAGAGCAAGAACTACATAAGCTGCGGGCCGTAAGAGACCGCCTGCGAAACTTGGATGCAGAGGAAAAAGCCGCGCAGGCCAGAAAAGCCGCAGCAGTGCAGCAGTTGCAGAATATTCGGGATGAAGAGGAGCGGCGGCAAGAGCACCGGGCCGAATGCACGCGGTTAGAGCACCTTATTGCGGCTAGTGAACAAGATATTGCAGAACTGGCAGAATACGAAAAAACTGCCAATTTGCGGTACCAAGCTGCCCAGGCCGAATGCCTTAAGGCAGTGCAGCGCCATCAGGTGCGGCGTGCTGTTTTGCATCATGGCATGCAGCAGCGCGAAGTGCAGCACATGGAGGCAGCACTTTTGCGCCAGCGTGAAAACCTAAAGCATGTGCAGGAAACCTTTGCCCAAATAGAACAGGCGCAGGCCGTTTTTGATGCATTGCCTATGGATGAAGCCAAAATCCAGCGCGTGCGTAAAGCAGCCCAGAAAGTGGTAACGCTGGAACAACAGTTGCAAGCGCAAGCCACTGTGCTGGAAATGGATTTGCTGCCGCAAGCTTCGCAACATGTTCTGTTAAATGGTCAAGTTTGTGCATCTGGTAAAAGCCTGCTGCATGCTCCTGCTGAACTTCAGATTGAAGGCATTGGCCGGTTTGTTATTACCCCTTCGGTTGGGGGAAATACGGTTGAATTGCAGCAGGCTCTTCAGGCAGCGCAAGCCGCATTAGCGGATCTTTTGCAACAGGCTGGATGCCAAAATGCAGAAGAAGCTGAGCAACATTACGAAAAGCGCTGCTTGGCGGAACGTCAGCTTAAGGAAGCTAAGGCCGTTTTTGCCGCTACAGTGCCCAATAAAAAGAGCGCACCCCCTGATCAGGTTCTGTTGGAATTGCGGCAGGCTCTGGTCAGAGAAGAAGCTGCATGCACACAGAAAAAACAGGCCTTGGCGCAAAATCTGGCCAGCCAGATCGGAAGTGCTGAGGAATGTGATCTTAATTGCCAGCCAGATGAAGCCGTGCAGCAGGAGCAGGAAGCAGCCGTAGCGGTAGATCAAGCGCGAGAAAAAGAGCGTGATGCGCAACAGGTGCTGATAACGGCCAAAACGGCCTTGGATAAAGCCAGTGCGGCACAACAGCAGCAGGAATCCGGGCTAGCCCGTGTGCAGCGCGAACTGGCGCTCTGGCAAGAGCGTGAACCAGATGCAGCATTAGTCCAACGCAAGCTGGCCTGCCAGCAGGAGCAGGAAGCAGCACAAGCCGCCTTGGAGCATTGTGAGCAGGCACGCCAGAAAGAACAGCCCCTTAGCCTAGTGGAAAGTGGTATTCAGCGGCGTGAACAGGCCCAGAAAACGGATGGTGAAACCATAGCCCGGCTGCGTGAAGATATACGTGAACGCGAAACCCGTGTGCGTGGCGCGGAAGGTGAAGGGCTGGATGAGCGCATGGCAGAGGCAGACCGGCACCAGCAGCGCCTGAATATGGAAGAGGCCGCCTGCACGCGGGATAGATCTGCCCTTGTTTTGCTGGATCAGGTTTTAAGCAAGGCGGAGCAGGAGCAAACAGCACGCTATATGGGGCCACTGGTGAAAACCATGCAGCCTGCATTTTCCGCCCTGTTTCCCGGCGCTGCACTGGAAATGAATGCAGATTTTGGAGTAGCTGCCCTTTCGCGCGCTCAGCGGGAAGATGTGGCAGATCTTTCTGATGGTACGCGTGAGCAGATAGCTGTTCTGGTGCGTTTGGGGTTTGCTGAAATGCTGCATGCACGCGGCGTTCCAGCTATTTTGGTGCTGGATGATGCGCTGAGTTTTGCAGATTCAATGCGGCTGGAACGTTTGTTTGATGTGTTGGCAGAAGCCGCAAAGCGCTTTCAGATCCTTATTCTCACATGCCATGCGGAACTGTTCGCGCCATTGCGGGGCAGGATGTTAAGCCTGCGCCCGCAAGAAAGTTTTACATCACCACGTTGAACTGAAGGGCCATAACGGCAGCATCATGGAACACGGTGGAACCACCGGGGCGGTTGATATACTGGAAGTCCGGCTGCAAAGACATGCCATTAGCAACGTGTGCGTTATAAAACACTTCGTAGATGTTTTCGTGGGTTTGAATACCCCACACCTTGCCCCACTGGTTATCGGGAAAGGGCACGCCAGCAGCTAATGCAGCTTCCTGTTGCAGAACAGAGGCGCGGCTCATGGTCATCCACTGGAACATGGCGCCAACGCTATCATTGGGGCGGCCCCATGCCGCGCCAGTTTCTGTCATACCGGCCCATACGTGGTGAGACATGGCAGTGGTTTTACCATCAGACCACATCCACCCTGCCAGTGCGATCAGGCCATTGGTTGGGCCATCACCATTCCGCATCAGCATCTGGTCAGCCATAAACCATGCACTTGCGCGGCCTGCCTCGTATTGCGGTTGTGCGCCGGTTTGCACCCATGCATTGCCGTTTACGTCATTCAGCAGGTTTTTGTATTTGGAGTTATCGTAGCCAAACCCAGCCTTATAGTGGCCCACCAGATGGTTGCGCCCGAAAGAAGGCAGCCAGCCAATTTCAACTGGGGAGGAAAACTTGCCCAAGCCATCCTGCGCCCAAGCCCAGCCAGAAATGCCGCCGTTATAAGCATGGGGGGAAACAGCAAACAGGCCAGCCATAATATAGGTTTGTTTTGTGGGCATAACGCGCGCAACAAAGCCGAGGTTACCAGATGGCCAGTCTCGCGCGCCTTCTGTGTATTTGGTGGGGGCTGGGTTCCCGCACATGGCAACGTTCATGTACATACAAAACAGTGGGGAGGCGGCAAAAAAGCTGCCAACCGGAATCCAGCCAGCGCTGATATCGATATGGTTGTGCAGAAAAGCATGTTCACCATACAGGTAAACAAGATGGGCCACCACGTTACCACGTGCCCCATAAATCTGCTGCACGCCGCCAAGTGAATCCCCAATGTAATCTGTGCTCAGGTTACGGCCATGCCCGTTTACCACCATCATGTGGGTCCAGAACCCTTTCATGATGTCGGCATTGGTGAGTTTGCCCCAGTCTACATCAAGTTCAACACCCACCTGTCCGGCATCATCCACACCTTTCCTGCGGCCGCCCCTAAAGTTGCCTGCAAGTTCTTCATGCACATCTGCCAGAATATGAATGCCGTGGTTGAGCAGCCAAGGCTGCGCGCCCCACCAGTTTCCAAAAAAATGATCCTTGCCATAGGGTGCAGAAAAAAGCGGGCCGGGATCTTCTACCTGATCGGCTTCGTTATCTACCTGCAAGCTGGGCCAAAGGCCCACGGCGCTGTTTCCACCTGTTAGCAACTGTGCATGCGCAGGTAAAACAACAAAAAAAGACAGAATAAGCAGGCAGGTCAGCCATAAAGCGCGAAAAGGAAAATGGAGGTGAAGGCGTTTAATCATGTTCCCTTGATTTTTATTTCTTTCGGCCACCTCATATTTCAGCAGAAAAAAGTGTGGCCTTGGGTTTCGGGATACTGCGGTTCCCGTTTTCTAAAGCAATTTTTATGCGATTGTAGACGCTGTTGTGCAGTTTAATGGATTTTTTATATAAAAATAGGCCATTATTACGGCCATATGGTGCAGTTCTGCATCAGAATTATGGAGATAAGATTCTCTCAATGTCTAAAATCGATACCAACCTGCCGTTTCTTCCTGTTCGTATTGCAGTGCTTACCGTTTCGGATTCGCGCACGCTGGAAACAGATACCTCTGGGGCAGCGCTTGTTGCGCGGCTTGAAGGTGCGGGCCATGTTCTGGCTGATCGGGCCATTATCTCGGACGATGCAGACAAGATAGCCACACAACTGCGCAAGTGGATTGCTGATCCGCAGGTGGATGTTGTTATTACAAACGGCGGCACAGGTGTAACTGGCCGTGATGTGACACCAGAGGCTTTTGAAAGCGTGTTGGAAAAACGCATTGAAGGCTTTGGCGAGCTGTTCCGTATGCTGTCTTATCGCAAGATCGGCACATCCACCATTCAGTCTCGTGCGTTGGCTGGTGTGGCTGGTGGCACGTATCTGTTTGCGCTGCCAGGTTCTACGGGGGCTGTGAAGGATGGTTGGGATGACATTCTAGTTTTCCAGCTTGATAGCCGCCACCGCCCTTGTAACTTTGTGGAGTTGATGCCGCGCTTGCGCGAAGGCTTGAAAGGGAACGGTCATCATGACTGATGATGTCAAACTGCTGATGCTGGCAGGTGATTACGTAGAAGACTATGAAATCATGGTGCCTTATCAGGCCCTACTGATGGTGGGGTATAAGGTGGACGTGATCTGCCCTGGCAAAAAAGCGGGCGATAAGGTGCTGACGGCCATTCATGATTTTGAAGGTGCGCAGACATATAGCGAAAAGCCTGGCCATGCTTTTGTGCTAAACGCAGACTTTGATGCCATTGATACGGATGAATATCTGGGGCTGATTATTCCTGGTGGGCGTGCGCCTGAATATCTGCGTCTGAATGCGCGGGTGTTGGAAATTGTAAAAGCGTTTTCCGATAGGCCGATTGCCTCAATTTGCCACGGGGCACAGCTTCTGGCCGCTGCGGGCATTATCAAGGGGCGTGAAGTTTCCGCTTACCCAGCTTGCCGCCCGGATGTGGAACTGGCTGGCGGCACTTACGCTGATATTCCGGTAACGGAAGCCGTAACGGATGGGGAGCTGGTAACAGCGCCCGCATGGCCTGCGCACCCAGCGTGGCTGGCTCAGTTTCTTAAGGTACTGGGTGCAAACGTAAGTATTTAAGGCCCAAAGGCTTTTCTCTCCCATCCGGTTTATAATGGGAGAGAAGTCTTTTTTAGTATTCGCAGGCGGCAGGGCGGTTTAGCATTGCCATGAGTTCACGCCGCGTGTCTGAATTTTCCCGAAAAACGCCCAGCATCGTACTGGTTACCATGGAAACACCGGGTTTATGCACACCGCGTGTTGTCATGCATTCGTGGGCAGATTCAATAATAACGGCAACCCCATGCGGTTCCAATTCATCATTGATGGTATTGGCGATCTGTGCCGTGAGTCGTTCCTGAATTTGCAGACGCTTGGCGTAGGCATCCACCACGCGTGCCAGTTTGGAAATACCTACAACGCGCTGGCGCGGCAGATAGGCAACATGTGCCCGCCCAATAATGGGGGCCAGATGGTGCTCGCAGTGGCTTTCAAAGCGAATATCACGCAGCAGCACAATTTCATCATACCCTTCCACTTCGGAAAAGGTACGGCGTAACAGGGCTGCGGGGTCAATTTCATACCCGCAGAAAAATTCGGTGTAAGCGCGGGCAACACGGGCGGGGGTATCGTGCAGGCCTTCACGGTCCGGATTATCGCCAGCCCAGCGCAACAGGGTGCGTACAGCCTGTTCTGCTTCTGCTTGTGTTGGGCGCTTAGATGTATCAGACGGAGGCACGCTCATGCCACACTCCAGAAAAAATAGGGATATGAATGGGGCGGATTAGTGGATCTGGCGGAGCAGAAAAGGGCTGTCCAAGCTAAAAGCAGGAATGCTGACATCAAACCGTCTGCCGCTGCTTTTATCCTGCATCAGGTAGTGTCCGCTCATAAATCCGCCCGGCGTGGTAAGGGATGCCCCGGAGGTATATTCATAAAGCGCGCCGGGCTGAATAACCGGCAGTTCTCCCACTACGCCAGAACCGTGCACATATTCTGTGTGCCCGGCTGTATCCGTAATGTGCCATGTACGTTCCAGAAGTTGCACAGGCTGGGTGCCATCATTGCCAATACGGATACGATAGGCCCAGCAGTAGGAATGCTCATCCGGTTCGGATTGATCTGGCAGCCAGAATACCTGCACCTGTACGCGCACATTCTCCGTAACGGCCTCATAGACAGGCAGCGAGGAGAATAGCTCGTTCATGGCTTCTTCTGGATCTTGCAAAAGGGGAGAAGTGGCCCAGTCGGGCATGGAATATCCTGTTTATGGTACGGGATGGTGGTTGCACCTATCACGAACCCATCTGTTATGCCAAGCATTCTCCCTCCCGATCCTGTTATGGCGGAGGGGAGGGAAAATGCTGGTATTGTTTAAAGAGCCTGAAGGGCCGCAACACCGCGGGCGAGATCATCTATCAGATCTGCGCTGTCTTCCAGCCCCACGGAAAAGCGAATAGCGCCATCCGTAATGCCCAACACTGCGCGGTCTTCTGCGCTCACTTTGGAATGTGTGGTTGTGGCAGGGTGCGTAACCAGAGAGCGTGCATCTCCAAGATTGTTGGAAATGGCAATCAGCTTCAAGGCATCCATGAACGCAAACGCGCCTTTCTGGCCGCCCTTTACTTCAAAGGCAATCAGGCTTCCGCTGCCGCTCATCTGGCGTTTGGCCAGTTCATACTGCGGATGATCGGCCCGGCCCGGATAGCGCACGCTTAAAATGCCGGGGGCAGATGCCAGATAATCAGCAACGGCTGCGGCATTGGCTGCCATGGCGTTGACGCGCAGGGAAAGTGTTTCCAGCCCCTTGAGCATGACCCATGCGTTGAAAGGAGAAAGTGCGTTTCCCGTATTACGGGTGAAAGGCTGAAGTGTTTCTGTAATCCAGTCTTTCCGGCCGAGCACGGCCCCGCCGAGCACGCGGCCTTGGCCATCAATATGCTTGGTGCAGGAATAGACAACAACATCCGCGCCCAACTGGAGAGGCTTTTGGAAAACAGGGGAAGCAAACACGTTATCCACCACCACAATCGCGCCTGCCTTGTGGGCGAGATCTGAAATGGCTTTGATATCCAGAATATCAAGCATGGGGTTGGATGGGCTTTCCAGCAGCACGGCGGCGGTGGGCTTGGAAAGTGCTTTTGCCCATTCGTCCAGATTACAGCCATCTACAAAAACGGTTTCTACGCCATAACGGGGCAGAAGGTTGGCAACAATCCAGTGGCAGGAGCCAAACAGTGCGCGAGAAGCTACCACTCGGTCCCCGGCTTTAACGTGGCTTAGCAGGGCGGAGGATACAGCGCCCATGCCAGTAGCCGTTGCCACGCAGGCTTCTGCGCCTTCCAGATCTGCCAGCCGGCGTTCCAAAGCTGCAACCGTAGGGTTGCCAAAGCGGCTATACTGATAGTGTTCTTCCTCACCACGGAAGGTGCGGGCAGCTTGTTCGGCATTATCGTAAACAAAGCCGGAGGTCAGAAACACGGCTTCACTGGTTTCACCATATTCCGTGCGTTCCACACCAGCATGGAGCTGACGGGTTGCGGGGCGCCACGCTTCAGAAAATGCAATCTTGTTGTCACTCATGGGTCTTTGTATCCGGTTCTGGCGTGTCAGAGCAAGCAGCAGACAGGCCCATGTGCCTGCCAAAGCAGCTCAATCTCTTAAATTGACCGTGGAAACCATGACAGCCGGCTAAATGCCGTGTCAGAGCCTCTTTAGCGCGTTTCTTTTACCTCGCCGCAAGCCGGCCTTACAAATCACGAGGGCAGGGCTCAACACCTTGCTGGCAAGCAGGGTAAGCCCGGATATCCGCTATCGTCAAGTTCTGTGCATGCAGCCTTCACAAAACAGGCTTGCGGTGATTTAACTTGGACGAATATTTCAAAAATCTGATGGATTTATGCATGTCCGCTAAGAAAGAAACAGCCACTTCTGTGCATGTAGCCAATGGGCAGGAGGTTGTGCCTGTTATTCTTTCTGGTGGTTCAGGCAGCCGCCTGTGGCCAGTTTCTCGCGGAAGTTATCCCAAGCAGTTCTGGCCATTGCTGACAGAAAAAACTTTGTTACAGGAAACAGCTCTGCGTGGCGTAGCCGCCAAACTGTGCGGGCCGGTTGTGATCTGCAATGCCGAGCACCGTTTTATTATAGCAGAACAACTGCGGGATGTGGGCGTGCAGGATGCCCGTATTGTGCTGGAACCTGTTGGCCGTAATTCTGCCCCAGCCATTGCGGCGGCTGCTTTTTTGGCAGCAGAAAAAGACCCGGATGCCGTGTTGTGGGTTATGGCGGCAGATGCTGCCATAACGGATACGCAGTGTTTGTATAAGGCGCTGGAAAGTGCTGTTCAGGCAGCCCAAGCTGGATATGTCGTCACGTTTGGCATGAAGCCCTCCCGCCCGGAAACAGGGTATGGATATATAGAGGAAGGAGCGCCTCTTTCCGGCCTTTCTGGCGTATGCCGTGTAGCTCGGTTTGTTGAAAAGCCGGATGCGCAAACAGCGCACCATTTTTTAGAGAGCGGCAAGTATTTGTGGAATTCGGGCATGTTTGTTGCCCGTGCGTGCACGTTTTTGCATGAGCTTCAAAAATACGAACCCGAATTATACGAATGCGTGCGCCAAGCTGTAGAAAAACGCCAGACAGATATGGATTTTGAACGTCTGGACGTAGAAAGTTTTAAAAAATCTCCTGATATTTCAGTGGATTACGCAGTGGCAGAACGCACGGATAAAGCGGCTGTGGTGCCGGCCGATTTTGGGTGGTCCGATATTGGAAGCTGGGATTCCCTGTGGGAACTCAGCACGAAGGACAAAAACGCCAACGCGGTTTATGGCAATGTGATGCTAGAGGATGTGCATGATTCCTACATCCGCACAGATGGCACCCTAACCGTTGCGCTTGGTGTTGAAAATCTGACCATTGTGGTGACGCAGGATGCCGTTATGGTTGCCCGGAAGGATCGGGCGCAGGATGTTAAAAACATTGTTCAGCGTCTGAAATCAGAAGGCCGCACAGAGGCCACGCACCATGCACGCACATATAGGCCGTGGGGATTTTACGAGGGTCTAACCCAAGGGGATCGTTTTCAGGTTAAGCGTATTGTGGTGAACCCGGCGCAGAAACTCTCCTTGCAAAAACATTTCCATCGCTCGGAGCACTGGGTGGTGGTGGAAGGCACAGCACTGGTAACCCGCGGAGATGAGGAAATTCTCGTAAGGGAAAATGAAAGTGTTTACTTGCCGCTGGGTATGCTGCACCGGCTTGAAAACCCCGGCCGTATCCCCCTTACGCTGATAGAAGTGCAATCTGGCCCCTATCTGGGGGAAGACGATATTGTGCGTGTGCAGGATTTGTATAGCCGGGAGTAGGCATTACAGAGGGCCTGTAGAAGGCCCCAATCTGTTCTTGAATGTTTAAAGTAAAGCCTGAAGTAGCGGAATAAACGGTAGATCTGCTTCGGGCATAGGGTATTTGCGCAGATCTTGCGGCGCAACCCATGCCAGTTTCTGCCCTTCCTTAGGGGTAGGTGTACCTTGCCAGCGCCGACACACATAAAGCGGCATTAGCAAATTAAATGTCGGGTAAGAATGGGATGCAAAGGTAAACGGCGCCAAACAGGCGCGGGACATATCAAGCCCCAGTTCTTCATGCAGTTCGCGCACCAAGGCGGCTTCTGGTGTTTCGCCTGCTTCTATTTTGCCACCCGGAAATTCCCACAGGCCCGCCATGCTTTTCCCTTCCGGGCGGCGGGCGAGCAAAATGTGGCCTTGTGTATCAATAAGTGCTGCGGCGGAAACCAGAACCAGCTTTTTGGGGGCTGATGATGTGGTGGCGGATGCAGAGCCGCGGCGTGCATCCTGCATATGGCGCGTGGTTTCAAACACCAGCATAGGTTGTTCGCTACCGCGAGAGGCAAAAACTTGTTTGTCTGTTCCGATTTGCTGAAAACCGATGTGCTCCAGCACGCGGGCAGAGGCAATATTATCAACCGCTACATTTGCGCGGATGCAGGAAATTTCCAGATGCGCCAGCGCCCAACTGGTGATGCGTGCCGCCGCACATGTTGCAATGCCTTGCCCCCAATAGGGGCGGCCAATCCAATAGCCCAGCACCCCAATGCGTGCAGAATTGGCTGGGGTTTGAATACCCAAGCCAATACAGCCAATAAAAGTGCCATCCTTATCCAGAATGGCAAAATGATACCCTTCTCCTTTTTGCTGCATCTGCTGCGTGGAAGCTATCCAGCTATCGGCCAGTTCACGCGGGTAGGGAAAAGGCAGGCGGCTGAGCATCCGCACCACTTCCCAATCATTCACCAGATGGTGGAGGGCAGGGGCATCCTGCGCGCAAAGTGGGCGCAGGTGATAGGGCGGGGCTTCCAGTTCGGTCGGGGCAGTATCAGGCATTGGGTTGAGGCGTCTGCGCTGGTTCTGGAGGAATACCGCATTCGGTCAGAAGTTCACGCAGGGCGTTAATAACGGGAAAAACCTCTACGTTGTGGTCACCGCCCAGTTCGCGCCACGCATTTTGCTCCAGTTCCACAATCTCACGGTCTTCGGCAAAAATGCGGTTGGTAAAGGCAACAAGGAAAGGCCATGCAATATCCAGCAACCCACCTATCTTGGGCCGTTTAACGGACAGCAGGCCAAAGGTGCGGTTGGTCAGCTCATCTGCACTTTGCGGTACATAAACAATCCACAAATCCATTACCGGGTCTTCATCTCCGGTTTGGATGCGCAGGGTTTGATACGGATATTCCGTACGAATGGTCATGACATCGCGATGCTGGAATTTTTCCGAAGAATCGCGGCGTTCACCAAAAATCAGCGCTTCACCAAAAGGCTGTTTGCCGCCGGTGCGGGCAAAGCTGTAACGGGCTTCCACCAGCTTTGGCTCACGCTTTTGGCCCAGAAAACGGGGTTTCATCTGCCCCATCTGTTTGGAGTGCATGAACTGATGATTCATATCCATCAGATTTTCATGCATGAAGCTGTAGTGGCAACCAATGGTGGTGCCAAAGTAACGGGTTTTGTAAGCTGGGTTGCTGGCGCGTGCCAAATGTGTGGGCAGGGGCACGGTGTCTGCTTTTTCCGGGTCACCGGGGAAAACAAAGATCATGCCGTCCTGTTCCCGGCAGGGGAATGTACGCACCCCGTTAGGAAGCTTGCCTTTGCCCAGATAAGGCACATCAATGCATCGGCCAGAGCGGCCATAGGCCCAGCCATGATAGCAGCATTTAACAGAGGCACCTTCCACCGTGCCTTTGCTAAGCGGCACCTGCCGGTGGGCGCAGCGGTCTTCCAGCGCAAATACAGGGCCTTCATCCGGGCGCACCAAGGCAATGGGCATGCCAGCATAACGCGTGCCAATGGTTTTGCCGGGTTTTAGCTCCCGCGACCATGCAACAGGGTACCAGTAGTCCGGATTGGATCTGACGCGCCGCAGATCTATTTTACCCTTTCTGGCTTCAACAGCCAGTTCAGGGGTGGAGGAATCGGTCTGAGCGGTCTGATCCATTTCGCCTCAAATCACAAAGAATACCTGTGCGGCGCCGTTTTGATGCCGCTGTTGCGAATGCTATCTCAACTCATCGTGACGCAAGAAGCAAGACAGGAGCGCATAGCTGACAGAAATTAATGTTCTGCAAGCTCTGCCGTCAGGTCCTCAATAAACTGGAAAGCCACCCGTCCAGAGCGGCTTCCGCGTGTAATCGCCCACTCATTGGCGCGGGCCATCAGGTCCTCATCATCAATGGTCAGGTTACGTTCACGCGCATAGCTCCGCACCATGTCTGCAAACGTATCCTGTTCACAAGCATAAAAACCAAGCCACAGGCCAAACCGGTCTGAAAGCGAGACTTTTTCTTCTGTTGCTTCGGAGGGATTAATGGCGGTTGCGCGTTCATTTTCAATCATATCGCGCGGCATCAGGTGGCGGCGGTTGGAGGTTGCATAGAACAGAACATTTTCTGGCCGCCCGGCAATACCACCATCCAGAACAGATTTAAGGGCCTTGTAATCCCGGTCTTCCTTTTCAAAGGAAAGATCATCACAGAACAGAATAAAGCGGCGTGGGTTTTCCCGCAGCAGGCTGAGCAGCAGTGGCAGGGTTGCCAGATCTTCGCGCTGGATTTCAATCAGAGCAATAGCGCCCTTGCCGGGGGCGCACGGTTTGCCATCAACCTGATTGGCCAAGGCATGCGCGCCTTTCACCAGTGAGGATTTGCCCATGCCGCGCGCGCCCCAGAGCATGGCGTTGTTGGCAGGCAGGCCACGGGCAAAGTGCTCTGTATTTTCAATCAGGATCTTGCGTTGCAGATCCACCCCGCGCAGCAGATCAACCGGTACGTGTGCAACATGCGGAACAGGCAGAAGGCGCCCACGTTCTGGCAGCCAGACAAAGGCATCGGCTTTATCCACGCCTTCCAGCGTGGCGGGGGGAGGAGAAAGCCGCTCCAGAGCAGAGGCAATGCGTTCCAGAACAGGGAGTGTTGGTGTGTCCATCTGGGTATCTATCCTGTTTGTCGCCGATATTGGTTATAAAATACGGGCGGAAGGCGTTTTCATCCGCGCAGGTGCTTGACGCACGAGGATTGAAAATTATGGTCACTTTCTCTGTTTTCGCAACACGCCTTTCAGGAAAGTCTGCTTGATGTCCAATTTCCTTATTCCCGCCGCCTATGCCCAGAGTGCCGGAGGTGCCGGTGGGGGCTCTAGCCTGATGTCCTTCCTGCCGTTTGTGGCCGTTTTTGTGATTATGTATTTTTTGCTCATCCGCCCTCAGCAAAAGCAGCAAAAGCAGCTTAAAGCAGAACTGAAGGCCCTCCGCCGTGGAGACCGGATTGTAACGGCAGGTGGCGTTGTGGGTATTGTGCAGCGTTCCAAGGATGATTCGGAAGAAGTGGAAGTGGAAATCGCGCCAAACGTGCGTGTTATGGTGCTGCGCAGCACAATTTCCACAGTGCTGACAAGCACCGCCAAGCCTGCAAACGATACCGCAACAGCAAAAAAGTAAGATTTTTTAGGCGAAGCGCTCAGAAACGTTAGAGAAAAGAAACGGGGTCTATATCCACGTCCACTTTGGCGTTTCTGGCCAGATTTACCATGCCTAGCCAGCGGCGCAGGATAGGCTGTACCGCAATATTGCGGTGCGTGCGCAAGAGCAGCCGCCTACGGTGCCGCCCGCGTAATACAGCCAGCGGGGCTGGGGCAGGGCCAAGCACCTGTATGCCCTCTCCATAAGGGGCGGTGCGGCCCAGTTGGGCTGCGGCTTCATCTGCGGCAACAGGTGTATCTGCACTTACAATTAAGGCAGCCAACCGCCCGTAAGGGGGCCAAAAACCCGGCTTACGCTGTGCGGCTTCTTGCTGCATAAAGGCATCAAAATCCCCTGAAAGCAGCGCCTGCATTACCGGGTGTTCCGGGGTATAGCTTTGCAGAATAACCCGACCGGGTGAGGATGCACGGCCTGCACGCCCCGCCACCTGATGCAAAAGCTGAATGGTGCGTTCCCCAGCCCGTAGGTCTGCCCCACCAAGCCCAAGGTCTGCATCCACCACCCCAACAAGGGTGAGGTGCGGAAAGTGCCACCCTTTGGCAACAATCTGCGTTCCGATAATCAGATCCACTTCCCGGCGCGAGATTTTGGCCACGGCTTCCGCTGTGGCGGCTGGGCCTCCTAGCGTATCGCTAGACATCACCAGCAAGCGCGCATCGGGGAACAACTGTCGGGCTTCTTCCGTAATCCGCTCAATACCGGGGCCTATGGCGGTCAGGCTGTGGTCTGATCCACATTGGGGGCATGCGGGGGGCATGGGTTCTGTATGATCGCAATAATGGCAGGAGAGCACCTTGCGGTTGCGGTGTTCCACCAGCCATGCCGTGCAATGAGGGCACTCCATACGGTGCCCGCAGGAGCGGCAAAGGGTAAGGGGGGCATAGCCGCGCCGGTTGAGAAACAGCATAACCTGCTCCTGCCGTTCCAGCGTGGCGCCAATATCTTCCACCAGCTCGGGTGAGAGAAAAAGCCCTCTGGGTGGGGGATGGTCGCGCAAATCCAGCACGCGGGTTTCTGGCAGTTCTGCTCCTCCGTGCCGGGTGGGTAGAACCAGATGCCGATACCGGCCAGCTTCTACATTTGCCAGTGTTTCCAAGCTGGGCGTGGCGGAAACCACAACAACCGGAAAACGTGCCAGCCGCCCTCGCACTACGGCCATATCGCGGGCATTGTAGATAACGCCTTCTTCCTGCTTGAACAGGGCTTCGTGCTCTTCATCTACAATAATCAGGCCGAGGTTATGGAAGGGCAGAAATAAAGCAGAGCGGGCGCCGACTATCACAGAGGCAGAGCCATCTGCTGCGCCAAGCCAGGTGAGCCTACGCGCGCGCTGCCCAATTTCGGAGTGCCACACAGCAGGTTGCACACCAAAGCGGCGGGAAAAACGTTCCATCCATTGGGCGGAAAGCGCAATTTCGGGCAGAAGAATAAGGGCTTGTTTGCCCTGTTCCAGACAGGCTGCAATGGCTTCCAGATAGATTTCTGTTTTACCGGAGCCAGTCACCCCTTCCAGCAGGGTTACGGAAAAACGGTTTTCCGTAACAGTTTGGCGCAGAGCCATAGCTGCGCTCTGTTGCTCACCTTCTAGGATAGGCGGGTTATAATGTGCATCGGGGTGGCCAAACGGGCGTTCTGGCCCCAAGGAAACAGGGCGCAGCACGCCTGCATTGGCAAGCCCTTTCACTACGCCAGCACTTACACCTGTGGCATTGGTAATATCCGTGGTGGTGCGATGGTTCCCATCAGCAAGAAGGTCCAACACTTTTTGGCGTGCAGGCGTAAGGCGTAAAGTCTCCAAATCAGGCTTTTCTGCCAAAGCCCACCCCATAGTGGGGGTGGGGGCTGCCCGCATATGCAGCCGTAAGGTCATGGCCAGCACCATACCCGGAGGGGTGAGAGTGTAGGCAGCAACCCAATCTATGAATTGGCGCAATTCAGCGGATAGCGGAGGCAGATCCAGCCGACAGACAACCGGACGCAGGCGGGCCGCATCTACCTTTTTTTCTGTGGCCGGTGGGGCCAGATCGGCAGGAAGCGAGGATGTTGTATCCCACACCACGCCGGTTTCCTGCCGCTTACCCAGTGGGGCAACAACGATATCACCGGGTTGCAGATCCATATCTACTGGTGCGCGGTAATCAAAAGGCCCAGCAAAAGGCATGGGGAGCAGCACGGAAATGCGTGTGGTGCCAGAAGTGCTGGCCGTTAAGTTGCCAGAATCCTGCAAAGGTATATGGGAAAAAGGTTTCTGCGCCATCAGGATTTGGTTGTAATGCTGCCTACAGGGAAAGAACAGGGGAGAAAAAGCGTACAAAGCTTTCTGCCCGATAGAGGAAGATCATGACTGCTGAAGAAGCTGTTCAGAAGTTTCTGGAGTGGATGGCTGTAGAAAAGCAGGCATCTCCCCTGACAATTGAAGCTTATCAAGGCGATCTGGCCCGTTTTTTAGGGTTTATGACCACCCATCTGGATGGTTTGCCAGATATGGTCGGCTTGGGTTTAATCAGCCTGCGGGATTTTCGTGCATGGCTGGCTTATGAGCAAGCCGAGGCCAGTAAACCAACAGCCCGCAAAACATCATCAGATCAGGCTACCCGCACACGTGCACGCCGTGTTTCTGCCGTGCGGTCTTTCTTTAAGTATCTGGCCCGCAGGCAAGGGGTGGAAAACCCGGCTATCCAGTTACTTAGCACACCGCGCACCAAAAAGCCTCTGCCGCGGCCTTTGGCTAAAGATCAGGCCTTGGCGGCTCCAGAAGATATTTCTGATCTGGCGCATACGCCCATGGAACAGCAGCGAGATGCCGCTTTGTTTCTACTTTTATATGGCTGCGGTTTGCGTATTTCCGAGGCCTTGAACCTGAATATTGCAGATCTGGACGTAATGCGTAGCAGTAACGTGCTGCGTATTTTGGGTAAAGGCGGCAAGGAGCGGCTTGTGCCAGTGCTGCCTGTTGTGCAGCAAGCGCTGGAAGCATGGCGCGGGCGGCACCCAGCCCCAACCCCAGATGCACCGCTTTTTGTAGGGATAAGAGGCAAGCGCCTCCAGCCTGCCATAGCCCAAAAAGCCATGCGAGAATGGCGGCATCTTTCTGGCTTGCCAGATTACGTAACGCCACATGCTTTGCGCCATTCTTTTGCAACCCATCTGATGGAAGGTGGGGCAGATTTGCGTGTTATTCAGGAGTTGCTCGGGCATGCCAGCCTCTCCACCACACAGCGTTACACACTGGCAGATGAGGCCCGCTTGCTGGATGTCTGGACGCGGGCGCATCCGCGTGCACAATGAGGCCAGAATGCAAAATAAGGAACACACCGGCATGATACAGGCGTTGCGTGCACCGTGGCCCGAAATCGAACCCTATGCTCATGGTTATCTGGATACGGGGGAAGGGCATCAGATTTATTGGGAGCAGTGTGGTAACCCCGATGGTGTGCCGGTTGTATTTCTGCATGGTGGCCCAGGTGGGGGGTGCTCACCTTCTCAACGGCGGCTGTTTGACCCGGTGCGTTACCGTATTGTGCTATTTGACCAGCGTGGATGTGGCCGTTCGCTTCCTCATGCTTCGTTAGAAGCAAACACAACATGGCATCTGGTTGCAGATATTGAGCGTCTGAGAGAAATGTGCGGGGTAGAAAAATGGGCTGTATTTGGGGGCTCATGGGGCTCTACGCTCGCACTGGCTTATGCCGAAACACATCCGGACCGCGTAACTGCACTGATGCTGCGCGGTATCTTTACCCTGCGGCGGGCCGAATTGCTGTGGTATTATCAGGAAGGCGCCTCTTGGCTTTTCCCCGATAAGTGGGAAGATTTTCTAGCACCTATTCCGCCCGCAGAGCGGGGGGACATGATGGCTGCGTACCGCAAGCGTCTGACATCAGATAATCCCGCCATTCGTTTGGAAGCTGCGCGGGCTTGGAGTTTGTGGGAAGGGCGCACCTTAACCTTGTTGCCATGCCCAGAAATGGAAACGCAGCATGATGAGGCTGATTACGCGCTTGCCTTCTCTCGTATTGAAAACCATTACTTTGTGCATGGGGGCTGGCTGGAAGAGGGCCAGCTTATTCGGGATGTCGGGCGCATTCGCCATATTCCTACAGTGATTGTGCAAGGGCGCTACGATATGGCAACGCCAGTACGCACAGCGTGGGATTTGCACAAAGCATGGCCGGAAGCCGATTTCCAATTGATTAACGCCGCAGGCCATGCGTTGTTCGAGCCCGGTATTTTAACGGCGTTGCTGAATGCGACAGACCGTTTTGCGCGGGAGCTGGCATGAAACGCCAAATAGTTGCTTGCGCCTTAATAATAGGTGGCGGGGCCAGTGTGCCGTTTGGTGGTATTTCTTCAGCTTATGCGGCAGATGGGTGCCATAAGCTGGTAGCGCGTGTGGCGTTACGGAATGATCAGGGTTTTCTGAACATTCCTGTGAGCGTTAATGGCCATGCTGTCAGCATGATTGTGGATACAGGTTCGGAGGGAAGCCTTATTTCACCAGAGGCTGCCTCACTTTTCGCTGCCCAGCGGGATAAAAGCGTGCACACCGTTGTGCGGGGCACTGGGGGAATAGGGCGGATTGTGCCCAATGCGATTGTAAAATCCTTTCGTGCGCAGAATGTCGAGTTTGGTCCTGTTTCCATTCCGGTAGATACATTACCCGCAGTTCCACAGACCGAGCCTGAAGTAGAGGGCCTTATGGGGGGGGATCTGCTCTCTCGCTATGATGTGGAATTTAATGTGGCGGGCGGGACGCTGTCTTTCTGGTCCGCCACTTCCGCAGATTGCAATGGCCCAGAAGGATGGCGTTACATTTATCGTGCGGTGCCGTTGCAGGCAGCAGGCCAGCGGGTGGTGGCGGAAGTTACACTAGACGGCACAAAGCTTAAGGCACTGGTGGATAGCGGGGCACGATCTCGCATTGTCTCAATTGGTGCGGCTGAGCGTATTGGTGTTTCCCGCCAAGCCTTGGCGGCTGATCCGGGTGGAATGACAACCGGGGTAGATGGGCACCAGCAGATTTATCATTGGCATAAGTTTCATCTGTTCCAGATTGGGCAGGAACAGGAAAAATCTCCGGTTCTTACGGTTGCCCCCGTGCATGATACCGTAGATATGCTTTTAGGATCAGATTGGTTTGCCGCGCATCGTGTTTGGATATCTTACCGCACACACACGCTGTATGTGATGCCAGCACAGCAGGTGCGCCGTTAATATAAAAGAGAGGCAGAAGATGGTTTCTCCTGCCTCAAGCTCTTAGATTATTCGCCTTTCAGGCGCTTGTTGCATTCGCTGTAATAACCGCCACCTTTTTGAATCCATTTCATGCTGCCATTGGCATTGCTGGATTTGTTGGTGTGGTACTGATCCAGGCAGGTTTTCATGCGGGCCTTACCTGCGCTGAGCTTGGAATACTGAGGATCGACCGCAGAAGGGAAGGTTGCGCCAGAAGCACTTACAGCACTAGGCGCAGCCGGTTTGGTAGCTTCTGGTGTGGTTTCTGCCGGTTTGTTGGCTGTGGCTGGAGCAGCCTCTGCCGTGGTGGCATCACAGTTGGCAGCCTTAAATGCTTTAAATGTCTGGCCGTTAAGCGTGTTTTCCGCTTTGGCTTCTTTGAATTTTGCGTGGCATTCCTTGGCCGTCAGTGCATGGGCGCTAGGAGCGGAAAGAGCAGTTGCGCAACCAAGCAGTAACGCAGCCAAGCCGGTGCGTGCAGAAAAGTTCATAAAATAAAACCTCATGCAAAGGGACGAATCAAAAAACGACCCGATGCCGTTTTTTATTCCCAGAAAATATTATCGCAAACTGTGGCGTTGAAATGAATGGGGGATGATATTTTTATGAGAAAAACAAAAACCCCCTCCCGAATAGACGGGAGAGGGCTTTGTATAAAAGCTGGAATTAAAGTGTGCTTGCAGAAGGATCAGTCGTTAATACGTTCCCCATGCAGGGACATATCCAGGCCTTCCAGTTCTTCATCCGGTGTAACGCGTAGGCCGATAACCAGATCAACCACTTTTAGGATGATGAAGGACACAACCGCACACCATACAATGGTGACGAGCACAGCTTCTGACTGAACAATAAGCTGATGCACAGAGCCCGTAATGCCGGAGGGATTTGAATCCGTTGCAGAAAGCGGGCCATAGGCGAACAGGCCAGTTAGCAGAGCGCCAACAATACCGCCCACACCATGCACGCCAAAGGCATCCAAGCTATCGTCATATCCCATCATGTGCTTCAGGGATGTGGCACCCCAGTAGCAGACAACGCCAGTAATCAGACCGATAATCAGAGCGCTACCCGGCAGAACAAAGCCAGCAGCAGGTGTAATGGCCACCAGACCACCTACAGCACCAGAAATGACACCCAGCACAGTGGGTTTGCCGGAGCGCAGCCATTCAACCAACATCCAGGATACACCAGCACCAGCCGCAGCTATCTGGGTGGCAGCCATGGCCATACCTGCGCGCCCATTCGCGCCCACTGCAGAACCAGCGTTGAAGCCAAACCAGCCAACCCACAGCAGGGAAGCGCCAATAACAGCATATGTCAGGTTGAAGGGGGAGAGATCATCCTGCCCGTAACCTTTACGGCGGCCAAGCACCAGAGCGCACACCAAACCGGCAACACCCGCATTGATATGCACGACTGTACCGCCAGCGAAATCTGCCGTGCCAAGGCCACCCAGCCAACCAATAGGGCTCCAGACCCAATGCGCGATAGGAGCATATACAATCAGAGACCAGATGATGGAGAACACGCACATGGCGCTGAACTTCATGCGTTCAGCATATGCACCAGAGATCAGGGCCGGGGTGATGATGGCGAATGTCATCTGGAACATCATGAAGATGCTCTCAGGAATGGTCATGGTTGTGGCGTTGGGAGAATCTGCGCCAAGCGTGAAACCAATATCCGCGCCGTTATGAATGTTGGCGCCAATGCCATTCAGAAACATGCGGCCAAAGCCGCCAATCCACGGGGTGCCTGTGGTGAAGGCAAGGGAGTATCCAGCTACCATCCATACAATGGAGATAATGCAGCACAGAGCAAAGGATTGCATAAGCGTTGCCAGCACGTTTTTCTTACGCACCATGCCCGCATAAAACAGGGCCAGACCAGGGATTGTCATCATCAGCACAAGGGCGGTGCTGACCAACATCCATGCTGTATCACCGGTATCGATTGCGGGAAGGGTATCTGCCGCGTAACTGGATGTAGCACCAACGTGGAAGAGGATACCGCCCCCAATAAGAGTGACCATTTTGGCCAACGGGTTTATGTGTTTTTTTGCTGTCATAGTGACATATTGCCCCGGCATGTTGATGACAGTCTCCAGATATATTGTTTTGGCGCTATGTTTGGTTAACGTAAGAATTTAATCATATCTTATCCGGAACAATATTCAAGGTAGATTCATTTTTACCGGATAGATTTTTACCGGATTAAAATTAGGTTAAGGCAGATTATAATAACCCTGTCTTTAACTATGGCCCATGGGCCGAGTTATATAGAATACGCCTTGGCCGCGTGCTGAGCGGTATCATTTTGCCAATTGGAGTGGCCTGCGCTAGCAGGATGCGCTACGGGAATATGGGCCACACAAAACACTCTGCAACCGCTGGCAGCGTTGGGGAGCCATAAGGATTTTTGTGCGGATGATGGACGGTGCTTTCAGCACGGAAAGCTGAACCCTAGGAACGACAAGCAAAAATACAAACGTCGAAATTGTATTGAGACCATGTTTGGCAGATTCGAGGGCTGGAGACGCATCGTAACACGCTACGACAAATGCCTCATCGTCATGTTCAGGATATCAGTCCTGAGCTGAAGGAGTGTATTTTAAGTAGTATTTATAAATATAAAGTATTCCTTGCCTGAAGTCATAATCATCAGGCAAGGAATGTTACGTTTACTTAGTAAGAGGGAATGGTTTCCATCTTTTTGATTTTGCCGTGCACAATATTCAAAATGGCATCAGATATCTGTTTATATACCCGGCGCTCATAATGAGACCCGCCAAAACTTCCATCTTTTGCCAGATCATTTTCAGATTTCACAAACTGATGCGCATCTAGGAAATCAACCCCAAATTCGCGAGCCACAGGTAGTGTAAGTTCGTTAATCTGACCAAAAGCAGAAAGAATACCCAGGTCTCGTCCCACTCTGCTGTTTAGGCCAACAATGATAATGGTCTTTCCAGCACGTTTTAGGCGGCTGAATAGAGTTCTCAAGTCTTTCACAAAGATATCTTTGTTAAAGCCGCCAACAAATGAAAATTCTGATCTAAAAAAGTTCCACTGGTCCCTAGTCGTGTTGGGAAGTTTGTCCTGAATTTCCTCATAAGGAACGGTGGTATAATCGAACTTTTCAAAGGGGCCGCCGGGCAAGTAATATGGGAGCGCGTAAGTTCCCATAGGGATAGTCATGCCTGTGGTTTTAGAACGGTAGAGCCCATGGAAAGTTTCTTGGCCAAATGTAAATACATAAACATCCGCCGTTTCATCCCAAGCGGCTGTGGCAAACCTATTTTCAGGAATACCAGGAAGTGCCGCAATAATTTGGCGGTTGATCGGACGTTCCAGTGCTTCATTGACAAGCGCAGAACGTAGGGTCGTCGCAATTTCCCAGCCTTCATACGGGTAATTGAATTCTTCTTTGGTTTCTACATCTGTCCGCAGGAAGTGCGCTGTCATCATCATATCGCAAGCGCCACGCAAACACACTGTAGGCCGCGGTGCTGCTCCAGCTATACCATTATCTGCATGGTCAATATCAGGTACAAAGCTAACCCAATCAACCACCGGCATATCTAGGCGGCTAGCTACTTTACCTTGGATATCAATATGTTTGCGTCCAAGTTTTTGCCATACAGCTTGCTCCACGCCCATATTCATGGTGCGGCATGAGAACAGGAAGTGCTTGCAAGTATCACGCTGAATGAAATAGAAACCGCAAATTCCGTAGTTACCATAAGCATCAGATACTTTTACGTAACCTACGTTGCTGTTGAACTCTTCCTGTAATTCAGCTTCAAAAACTTTTCGTGCTTCTTCAATATCTTCCGGCCAGCGCTTTTTTGTAAAATTCAGCTGATTTGTACGATTTACAAGGTCATGAATACGCGGGAATTGCTGTTCAATATCCGTATGGAAACTAATGCGGATATTACTATCGCGCAAAAAGCTGATGTTATCGCCGCCCATAGCAGACTTATCTTTCTGCTTTGCTTCCAGCACACGATACTGTTGGAGACGTTTGCAAGTTGGGTCGGGCTTACCTTTAAACTTGGGGTCTGCCAATAGGGTGGGGATGATGGTTGGTTCAGCTACGTTAATGCTCGGAACAAAGTGCAGAGCTTCATTAAGGTTTGTTACATTATCATCAATAAATAAAACGCTGGCGGGACGTAGCTGAATTTGCTCAACAATGTCCTTAATCAGCGGGCCTTTAGGGCCCCATTCAATGCGCGGGAAGACAAATTCGTCCCAAACACCAAGTTCTTTTAACTTGCTTTCCACATCTGAAAAATCATTCCGAGAGCAGATGGCGTTTACAATCCCCCTGCGGTTTAATTCTTTTACAATATTAATGTTTTCTGGAATTTGGGTAATTTCACCTTCAGACAAAGTACCGGTCCAGAAGGTGTCATCTAGATCCCAGATAACCAAGCGAATGCCTTCTTCCTTAGTTTTGGGAAGGGCTAACGGCGCAATTAGCTGATAAACCAGATATTGGAAGCCTGATTGCTGGCAGCTACCAAATAGGCGAATTTCGTCTCCTAATTTATCGGCTATATTAAATATCCAAGAACACTTACCTTCCGCAGAAAATATTTTTAAGCCATCATCATCAAGTTTCCAGCTTATTTCTTGGGGATGATTTTCCCACCCTGTAATAAGGCCATCTGGGGCAAATCCAAATGTGGTAGATTGCACAGGATGGTTGGCTGGCCCCCAAGCCCAAGAATGACCGGTTAATTGTTCAATGGTTAGAATTTCATTTATTGGAGTAAGCATATAAGATTCTCTATAAGGAAAGATTTCTACCTTTTTCGATTATAAAATGTTTTCAGCAATTGTAAACAACACCATTTATACACTAAAAAGCAGAATGGGTATTGATCATAAAGGAGGTACTATACCAAGTATGTAAGATAGAGCATAAGTAACCTCCCATGATATTTCCACGCAGATTATTTAATATTTTAATAACGTGGATCGTATTATTTCAGACTTATTAATGGAATAATCTTCCAGCCGTGCTTTGTGTAAATCACTGGGGCATCATCTGTTGTATCGTAAATAATTTCTCCAGGTTTTGCTGATGTAATTTGTTTTATTTCCTCTTTGCTCTTGGATGGCAGTTTAAGAGTGTCCCCAATGGTGACTTTGCCATTGATATTTGCATCATGTTTGGTGGTTAAAGACTGAGTAGTTAATTCACCAGTATCTTTTACAGAAAACATTGAATTATTATTTTGAATTTTATTATTTTCTTCTGTTTTTACACGATACTCTAAGGCATGCTCTTTGCTGTCATAGCCCAAAATGTGCTTATTAAGACCAGAAGAAGTACTATCTGCGGTCAAATCTAGATAAGTGTCTGCTTGAGTTCGAGCCCATGAGTGAATGCCGGGTTGAACGAATACAGAAGCAGAAGCATCAAAAACCGTATTATAAATATGTGCAGGAGCAGCAAAAGCGGCACCAATTTCTGAGCAGGCAGGTACTTTATTGCCGTTGTAGTTCTCAGGATATGTGGGGATATGACAATTAGATGAAGCTGAAAAGGCAAGGCCGATTTGTGCTTTTAATGGACCAAGATATAACCATTTAACCGATGCATCGTTAATCTTGCGTGTTCCAGTAAATTCAAAACGAGGCAAAATCCCGCCACTTGTGCCCCCTTGGTCAGTTACAAATAGATGTTGCATACCGGAACGCGGATCTACAACACGAATCATCTGGTGAGGGGCGAAGGATGTATCTGGTTTCCAGAACGGCGCATATTGTTCCCAAAGGCCATTGGATGCGAGTTGATTGATGCGGTGCGCTGTTTGTGCATCATAGCTCGTGGCTGCCAAATCATAACCAACAGCGTTTAAGTTGTGTTCTGCTACAAATTCTACAGTTGAAAGCTGCCCGAATGACGGAGCATTGCGATCTCCGTAAGTATAATCAAGCCCCTGGGTTTCATCTAGTTCCTCAGCCGTCGCCCAAGACCAGCTCAAGCCTTTTTTGTGTAAAACATTTTGGAAAGCATAGTTTTGCTGTCCGTATCCTTGCATTCCATCATCTTCAAGAAAGTTGCTCAAGCTGCGCGTTGAAGAAATCGCCTGTGGGGTAACAATCGTATTAATATCAATATTACGTTTATTGATATGGTCTATGGAGTTTCTTCCATGTGCCGGATCATTATTTACATAATTAATCGAGAAAGAAGGCGCTGTATTGTCAACACGTCCTTGATCGACACGGCCGAGTGTCAGAGTTGGTAAATCCCGCGGAGGAACACTTAGAGTGGGAAAGCTGTCTCCAGCGTATGGGAAGGAAAGCCCTGAGAATGTGGCTTGAGGAAACATGGAAGTATCTGCCTCTATCATATTGATGACGGCAGATGCTGATGTGTAGGGCGTTGTTGATTTATCTAGATAATTGGGAAGTGTAAGGGGAGGGCCGTTTTCAAAAGAATAGCTTAAGGTTTTATCTAAATAAAAATATGGAGAGGGTGAAGAAAAGACGAGATCAAATAGTGTTTGAATATTTTTTTGTTTTGCAGAAGCTTTTGCGTCAGTCATTATACTTTGAGACGTTTCTGCAGGAAGGACATTGAGAGAAGTTGTGTTTACACGAAAACACGCAGCTTTATGGAGCGGATCTGCATCATTTTGAGCATGAGGATTAGGGCTCCAATACTGTTTGCCCTGATAGTTTTTGAGATTTTTTGCATATTTCTTTACGATAAAATCTGCAATAGACCCGTTTTTGTTAACTTTTGTAATTTCTATAACAGAGCCATCATTATAAACGGTTGCTATATCACCAATTTGCCATCCGCTGCCTGTAGCATCTTTTACCCATATACAGGGCACAATAGACGTTGTTGAATATTCCGAAATAGAATGCGAGGCTGTTTGTGCAAGTCCAATAGAAGGAAATAAAAGAGCGCTCATAGAGATGAGAGAAATTTTGATATTCATGATGGCATCCTTTTATAAAAAATAAGAATTTTTTACTATTCGAAGTGAATATTTAAATTGCTATGTTGGAAAGCCATTTTCGCCCCAATTTTGCGCTCTAAATACTGGAGTAAGAATATCTCGCACGCCATAGGCATTCATATGATAATGCCCAGAGCCTCCGGCTGCGTAGGTGTGTTCATACAAATCATTGTCTGTGCGATCAGGCATATTTCTGACGGCATTTTCACTCACCACAGAAGCATTGGCAACGCAGAGATTAAAAATGCGCAATCTATTGTAGCCAGCCCATTCTAGGCGAGGTGTGAAGGGGCTTCCAAATCTAATTATAGTTTCATCGCAAACATATTGATAACCTGTGCCTAGGGTATTGAGATGTTCTGGTTGCCAGTTTGTATGCGAAAGAGGCACCCATATTGAAAAGACAAGGCGGCTTCCCTTAACCATAATATTAAAAAGAGCAGGGAAGGATGGAATAGGAATATTTGTTATTCGTTTTTTATCTTCATCCGGGTGTGTGCCATCACTCCAAGAATAAGCGATACAACCACTGTCATCGTCAAAAAAGACATGCAGTTTATTGGAGTAAGGTGGATGAAATGCGCTGGAATATCCAGAACTGAGATTGAGAGAAAGAAAAGCAGGCTTTTTTTCTAATTCGAATGCAAGCGCAAAATCTGTACAATTATTGGCAGAAATATGATTTTCGTTTTCGCAGGTAGGGAAATCCCAGTTATTATGAGGAGTTTCCGAAACATAAGAGCCAAAGGATGAGAGGCCCGACCCTTCTTCGGGGTGCACTCGTGTAAGAGTGAGTTCACAGGGGTCAAACCCATCACGCCGCATGCTATGCCAGCGGTGAAAATCCAGATAACCAAATCCCTCTCGTTGCGCATATGTACGCAACCACTTGATAATGCCGTCCAGACCTTCCTGATATTCTTGTGTTGCATAACCATTAATGGTGGATGCCTGGGAAGGATGGTGCGTTAAGCCTAAAATAATGGATGGTGGTTTAGGGGCGCTTAAAAAGAAAGCGATTAATTCTTTCACATCAAGGGGGTTAAAGCTTCCAACGTCATTGCCGCCACTATGCAGAAGAAGCAGATCGGGCTGATAATGTCGGACAGCTTCTTTCCAATTCATGTTTGGTGGTGGATTTATCCATTCTGGTGCTGGAGTAGCTTGTGAGTTCATATCCTTCCAAGATCGTCCCCCTGCAGCCGCATTGATAAATGTAAATCTTACATGTGGAAGTTGTTGTTGGAGTGTTTCCAGCCATGCATAAGTCGCATTTTCTGTATGGCAAACCATATCACTTGCGGTTGCAAATATACTATCTCCCATAACCATAACGGTTGCTTGTTTTTCCCGACAAGCTTTATGGAAAGCTATGAGATGTTCTGGTCTCACCGTAGCTGGAAACATGGATGGTGGCGCTAAATGGGTTGGATGAATACCTTTACGCCGACAGTTCCGAACCTTGGCATTTCCTTGCAAAATAAGGCGGTTTACAGAGCCCAAACCACTTCCATGCGTGCTTTCAAGAATGGAAGATTCCGATGGAATTTGGAGAGTTTTTTTAGATTGTGATGATATTTGTGAATTTTTTTCAAGTAATGAATTTAAGGATAAAGATATATTTTGGGTCATATGAATATCCATCTAGAAAAAATTCAATAAATAGTTGTTCTAGGTAGGATATTTTGATCTGCCTAGAACAACTATATAAAGTAACTTATATGTGGTCTTGGATAAGTTTTTTTATGCTTTCATTTGTCGTCTGCTCGTAATCGGCTTTTAAAGCGGCTTTCAGAACATTAAGATCAATGTTCTGCCTTAGAAAGCGCATATGAATGGCGGTGGAGCTTTGCAAGAACACATCGCTTTCGTAAAAAACGGTCTGTGCAAAACGGTGCCAGAAAGGCCGATCATGATAGAGTTCCGACAATGCGGGATCCCGAATAATTTGTAGGATCAAGTCTTTGGCATCAAAAGCTCTTGCTACGGCCTGAGCGCTCCCCGCGAAGTAACGGTCTCCTACCCCTTCAATCCAGCATGCTTGTGGATCAAAGTCACATATCGCTGTAGGCGCAGATGTTTCAGCAGCAGTGGTTTTTGCCAGGTCGGAAATGGAAGAATTCTCGAATAACACATCAGGACGTATAAGTGCCATTGTGCCTATAGCTGCACTTTTTCGTTCTGTAGCTTGGTGTGTCAGATCATATAAACCGGCAATACGGTGCCACATACGCGCCTGATTTTCCACGCCTGAACCAGCATTTTTGTAAAATGCACGGAACTCACGTCCGATATCATCCATATATTGGTTTTCTGTAGAGATATTAATGAAAATATCAGAACTATCAAAACCGCAACTTTGGGCAATTTCGTGAAGAAGCTCCAGACTTACAGTTTCATTAGAATAAGACGCTTTCTGAATGGCTTCTGCCGTGGATGGTAGAAGATTACGGAGCTCTGCAAGGGTATGGATATGGTGTTCGGTTAGAATTTTCTTGATAGGTTCAGGAACCCGATGAGCAAATTCGCTCGTAGGGCTTCCATCTTCAATCTTTTTCTGCCCCGTCTGATCCCACGTGGAAATGCCGATGCTAACCGTTTTGCCTTTAGCCCGCCAATCTTGCGTATCTTTGTAGAGATATTCCATAACTTTGGAAAAGCTGCCACGTGGATCACGCATTTGGCCAAAGATACCAATAAAGAGGTGGTTTTCTCCCCCTACTTTAGGAAAAATGGCATGACGTGGTTGCGCAAGGAATGGCACCCCCCGAATACTTTGTAGGGGCAGACGTTTTCTGTAGCGAGAAAGAACTTCTGTTGCCCATACATTCGTGTTGAACAAGGTGCTAAAGTTAAAAGCTTTCATATCTCCTTCTACAAAATTTTTGCAGAAAGAAGATTTGAGGAATACATCAAGAATATCATTAAATTTATCTCGATAAGAAAGGTTTTTCTGAGAAAAAATATCAAAATATTTTATAAAAAGCGGATGATAAGCAAGCTTTGTAACAATAAATTCTTCTTTTTGTAGGATAAGATCAATTTCATGCCGCTTCTCAAAGGAGACGGCCAAATGAAAGACTATGGCAGCTCTGTCAGGGTCCAAGTCCGTGATATGCGTAGCAAGAAATGCAACGGTTAAACCGCCAACATCCGTGTTCGGGACGGGGGTATGCCACATAATTCTTTCGATGTGGTGCCGGAAATCGTTCGCATTTCCAGAATTGGGTCGAATAAGGCCTGCGATGAGAGCGTTAAGGGCATGAGGTTCCATATGCCATCCTGTAGAATTGGTTGCCTGCCTGTGAAGAAACTTTGTATTGATTTCCAGTAAATATTTTGTAAGCCCTTGCGTCAGACTTTCCCACAGAGGGTCAAAAGGCCACCAGCTTTCACGGGGGGGGAGAGAATTATAAATTGCGCAGGCTGCGGCAGGATTATTCGTCAAGCGCAATGTTTCTGCTTGGATGATCTGAATAATGGGATCATTGAGTATTTCTGGTGGTAAACTTTTTAAAAACTGTATCTGGAAATCCAGGTCAATCTTGCGTGATAGATTAAGAAGCCCAATTTCGAGGCAAAGACGATGACTAAGACCAAAAAAGCTTATGAGGCGATTGAGAATAATGAAGATTTCACGATAGTTTTGGTCTGACGTTAGGCGGATAAGGCCTTCAATGATTTGCTCCTGAATAGCTTTAATGGCTGCAGAGTGCTGGCTATTATCTTCAGGGCAAGTATAAGAGCATTCAATTAACCGAGAAAAAGCTTCTTGTATGTTTCCTGCATTAACAAGATCTAGAACCTCTTGTCGATTTTTTAGAACTTCTTCGTAATCCATCATACTTGCCTTTATCATTTTCTCTGTGGGATATTACGAAAATCAATGCCGTTCCGCTAGAGCTTGTTTATGCCATAACTATAATCGGCAAAATAGCAAATTATTTTCGATGATTAATAAAATTCATCAATCAGCAGCAATATTATAAATAAATATTGCTGCTGATTGGAGTGGACTAGAATATTTCTATGAAGAGATACTTTTTAGAACATCATCATATTCTTTGGGGACCCCACAAAATATGATATCATTCTTATCGACTAGTTCGTAATGAATAGAAGATCCACGTTCAATAAGATGATTATAAAGTGGAGCAATATAAAGTTCAGGCATAGAAGGAGCTTTTTTTTCTTCTTCTAGTGCCCATAGAAAATCAGAGGCACGTGCAAAGTAGTACAAACCATCGCAACATAGATCAGATATTGGATTTTTTTCTGTTGTGCGAACAACTCGCGGTTCACTACTATTTTTTTCTGGACCAACATAAGACCAATTTTGTCCGGTCCCTTTAAATACTTCCAGATAGCCGTCTGAATGAGCAAACCAAGGCTCAGAAGGAAAAGAGAAGTTTTTGCGGAATGTATCAATATTGAAAATAGTGAGCGGGGTTTCTAAAGGATACTTGCTCCCCACAATGCCCAGCTCAACTGTTTCTGCTTGCCCTTTTGTGGGGGCGTCAAGAATGATTGTTTCAAAGTTCTTAATGCCCATTTTTTGGCATTCTTTGGCAATAAAGTTTTTTGTATCCTCTACATCGCGTGCAATAAAAACAAACTTTTCTTGCGCAAAGTAATTTTCAAAGCTTCCAACAGCAAGAGAAAAAACAGTATTATCGCCGACAGGCAACATGTATTTAGGTAATTTATACCCTGCTTCTGTAAATCGACGGGATAGACCTGCCATAGGTATAACAATCATAGACAAAACTCCTTATATAAGCTGATAAAGACGGGCTGCATTGGCAATAAAAGCTTTTTGCCTATCTGGTCTGTCTGCATGTAGCGGCAGCATGCTGATAAACAACAAAACAGTTAAAGAATTTACTTCAGTTTTACTTATGTTGTCAGGGAGCCTTCGTAAGAAATCAGCTTGCACCCACTCATGATGCGGTCCCGATGGGAAGGAGATGCTGAAATTATAAGGAGTTTCAGCCTCAAAAAGATAATGGCCTGCAATAATCAGGTCATATAACCCCCCGAATGAGTGCCATAGTTTGGCAAAATCATATCGAATGTCGCCGAAAATGCTTGAGCCGGTAACGGGAATATAACCGCGCGGATCGATTGTACAAATACGGCGTGCACGGGAGTTGTAAAGAATATTACTAAGGCAGAAATCTCCATGCATAATAGATGCATTACGATCAGATGAAAGATCAATATTGCTGATCATTTCATCAGCCATTTGTTTAAGAGAGGGTAATTTTTTACCATTTAGCGTCAGTGGATGATTAATATCAAACCCTGTTGCTTTAGAATACTGGGCAATGCGATCATAGGTTTTGTCTGTTGCAAGGAGCTTGAGAATATCATTGCCTTTGATTTCAGGCGTAGAATGCTTTTGACAAATGGAAAGAAATTCAAAGCATGATTCTAGAATACTTTCCCATGTGGCTTTGCCTATGCTGGAAAAAACAAACAATTCCGACAGGGTGGGCGCGTATTCGTATTCTATTGTGTAAGAGTTTTCAGACGTATCTAAAAGGCGTGCTGTAAACGGTTTAATATCAGCCGGTACATTCTGGAGCCATGTGGCTTCATCATGCATTTTTTTATGGTCATCACTGGATTTGCGCACAATGCGATCATCAATGTAGAGAGAATTGAATGCGCGTTGTGTTGTGACACTGCGGCGTGAGCGGAAATAGGTTTGCAGGTGCCCAAAATCATACCATTTCTCAGGGTAAATGGCTTTTAAGGTATGTTCCTTTGCGTATAAGGCGATACCTTTAATAAAGCTTCCTCCTGCGCGCGTAAGCGCCCGCACAAGATGGCGAGATTTGGAAAAACAGAAGTAACCACAAATAATATGCTGGGGTTGTGGTGGGGTTGCTTCTAACTGGATTGCCTGCAAGTCTGAGACAGTATCGTCTTTTTGGACGCTCACAGAAGCCCAAGCGTAATCATCACTTTCATGGTGCACGGCCAAGGCATCAACCTGTTCAAGGTCTAATCCTTCTACAAGCGTATCACCGTGGAGTAGGTGCAAGGTTTCAGCTGAAGTTTCAATGTAGTTCAGTGCATAGATGATGGAATTGCCCAGCGATAGATGGCTGGGAACACGCACAATAATTGCGCCCAACTCTTCCAATCGTTGCATGTCATAATGCGGAACATTAAAATCTTCAGGCAGTGTCAAATAGACAGAACCCAGTTTAGACAATGCTTTAATCTGGGTTTCGTAAAGACGTGTAACACCTATAGGTAGAAAGGAAGGGGGAATACGGCCAAATTCAATGGCCAATTCCTGGTCAACATATGCACCAGACAGGATGAGGGAAAAAGACGTCATGGATATTCCATCGGTTAATTGTCGATGTTCAGGAGTTTCCTGATTTCTTCGGAGGAATATTTCAAAAATTCATCAGGACGGATAGCTTTATCATCTACGTAGAAGCCTTCAGTGCCGCACCATGGCTTGCCGACATAGATTTCATCAAAAGGAATATCATGCTTGCGCAGCCAGTCTATGATAACGGGCAGCGTGTTTGCATTTATTTTACCTACATTGCCGTTATAGGTGCGTACATTACGAGCAGTTTGAATGACAATTTCAAAACCTGCCTGTTTGTATTCACGTAGTTTTTCAACAACTTCAATATTGGGTTTTTTTTCAGAGTAGGACTTGGATGCATCTGTAAGCGTCAGAGTGTCATCCAAATCCATAATTAGTCTTTTCATTTTACTAATACCTCCTCAAACTCCTGTTTCACATGGTTCTTTTGTTGTTTACCGAACCCGAAAAAGATGCAACGCTTTTTAGCCTTGATCCGTGAATTTTCTCTATAAGATAAACAGACGTTATCTAATATTGAGTTTTTATTTTAAGAAACATGCGGGCTTGTAGGGGGTAATAGGCCAGCAGGTAAATAAAATACCTCAGTACCATCTTTATGGTCTCTGGGCAGGAAACCTGCTTGCGCGTACATATTTCGGAATAAGGAAATATTGGATGTTATGGGGAGGGAGATTGTAATATCGCCTTCACCAAACTGATTGCGAATAAGTTGTGCGGCCTCAGAAAGCATAAAGTTTTCAGTGCCCATTCCGTGTACGCGTGCAGATAAAATGAAACGATTTATGGCATGATCATCAATAAACATGGCCGCAGAAGGGCCGTAATCAGCAAATCTGTCTTTTACTGAGAAGATTAAGAGCATTTTTTTTGAGTCTGTGGATGTAAAAGAATTTACTGTTTCCTGAGTAATATTTACATCTTCTGCCTTTGAAGTCAGGGAGTTTTTAATTAAAGAAGGCAGGCTTTCTAAAAGCTTATCATCAGATGAAATAATCTGATGCGGGGAAACCTTGCAGTCCATAAACTGCAACATCTTTAGTGATTGTGGTGTAAAATTGCTGGCTGGAGCCTGCATTACAGCAGAAGGCGCTGGTGGTATTTCTAATTTTTCTGTTTTATGGGACAAAGTTTGTTTGAAATCTGCCTGTGTTTCTGCTGCCCAAAGCAGGATGCGCCTTGTAAGATAAGGGTTTTTTCCTATGGTGCGTATGTCAGGAAAAGCTTCTGTAATAGCTGCTCTACGTATGGCGGAAGCATCAACCAAAACAATTTCTGCTGACTGTACAGAAAATTTTGAACAGATATCAGGTATAATACTGCTTATGGGTGCAGAATTAACAGCAACGTAATCAAAATCTTCTAAAGCCAAAAATTTGGGTTCAATGATTTTATCCCACTGAGCCTGTATGTCTGCTTCATTCCCGTCTGCGTAAAGACAAACCTTTATGCCGCGCCCCCGCAAATACTGGATTGCTTCCCATATGCCCATTGGCCAGCCATCTTGCCTTGGCATAGGCAAAGTTTGGGCGCCAGAAGCATCTTTTGAGAGTTTTCCGCGCCATATCGTATTATCTAAACTGAAGATAACTGTTTTAACACAGTCAGTCTGACATAGGGCGCGCAGCCCCCATATCATCTGTCGGAAAAGGAGTGTTCCTATAGTGTTATGCTTGTTGGGATAAATGGTTTGCAGATCTGGGAGAGGGCTGCCTTGTTCAAAGGGGCCAAAATCATCCCAATCCTGAAAGATAATTCCGTTATGGGTATTAAAATATATTGTGTCATCTTGAATATAACGTTTGCCAACAATTGAAGTGACTGCTTCCATATCCAAAAGTTTTATTTGGGGGTGATTATCTAATTCTGTAGAAAGTAGAATATTTAGTTTTTGAATAATGGTGGATACAGACATATTAACGCCGTGATCCCGCGAAAAAGGCCGGGGAGGGATCTGCGGAGTTAGGAAGTTTGAAACCAACAAAGGTGTGTCGGATAAAGCGGCATAATCCAGAACATGCTGAATAAAGTTTTTGAGTGTCTCTTGAGCATTCGTCAGAACATTCTGTGCAAAATTTGGCGTATTAAAACGCGCACCCCAAACAATATCATCACCTAAAATAGAGCGCAAAGAAGGCTGAAGATATACAAAATCATAATCTTCTAATGGAACAGGTAAGGATGCAGGCAGCGGAGCTACAAATTCATAGGGTATAAAATCAAACCGAATATCTAGATATTGTTGTGTGAGTTGTTCATGGCATAAGGCGCCGATACTGGAACCTATAATCAGCACCTTTTTTACTTTTGTAGGAACAATTTCTAGATTGCTGGGGAATATAAATTCAGAATCCTCTAATTCTGTAGATTCCATGCTTTGTGTAGGAAGAACAGCATCCGTAGTTTTTTCGGTGAGGAGAGGCTTAGATAAAGGTGCTTGCTCTTCTAAAATGGCGCAGAGATCGTGCTTTGGGGTTTCGAGAAAAATAACTAATCTTCCATCAGCCCGATATTCCATGCCAGTTGACTGCCATGCAAGATCTCCATCGTTTGCAAGGATAAGGAGCTGATGGTTTTCAATCCTCCACAACCATGCGTTGGAGCTGTCGGGTTCTTTTATACGTCCTGAAGGGCTTAGAAAAAGTTGCTGGATCTGCGTGGATTCAGATTGGAAATTCCAAACTTTTTCTGTGAGTGCTGGAGATAATGAAAAAGGTAACCCACGAAAAGTTTTTGTTTCCAGCATTTTTGCCTGCACCTAACGAATGGGGTACTAAAAGTAGTTGCCCGTGAAAATCTTTACGCAGTTTTATAGCATCCAATACTTTTTATCAAAACACTGGGTTTAATTATAGCCGTGTGCAAATAAAAACGGGTGAAGGGACATAATCCCTCCACCCGTCAGGCAGTTTAAAAGACTTCTGAGTTACAATGTAAGGCTTAGAAGTCCATACCGCCCATGCCACCCATGTCAGGGCCGCCAGCCGGAGCTGCTTTCTTTTCCGGGCGTTCTGCAACCATGGCTTCCGTGGTGATCAGCAGGCCAGCAACAGATGCTGCATCCTGCAGAGCCGTGCGGACAACCTTGGCCGGATCAATAATACCGGCTTCAACCAGGTTCTTGTATTCGCCAGCCTGAGCGTCGAACCCGAAGTTGTAGTCGTTATTTTCCAGCACCTTGTTTGCGATCACAGCGCCGTCTTCACCAGCGTTGTGAGCGATCTGGCGCAGAGGAGCCTGCAGGGCGCGGCGGATGATGTCACCACCAACGCGCTGGTCATCGTTGTGGTAGTGCAGGCCTTCCAGCTTCAGCGTAGCGCGGGCCAGAGCCGTGCCACCACCAGGAACAATGCCTTCTTCCACAGCAGCGCGGGTTGCGTGCAGGGCATCGTCAACGCGGTCTTTGCGTTCTTTCACTTCCACTTCGGTGGAACCGCCAACGCGGATCACGGCAACACCGCCAGCCAGTTTGGCCAGACGTTCCTGCAGCTTTTCACGGTCGTAGTCGGAAGAGGTTTCTTCGATCTGCGCACGAATCTGCTTCACACGGCCCTTAATGTCATCGGCTTTGCCAGCGCCATCAACAATGGTGGTGTTTTCTTTGTCGATGTGCACTTTCTTGGCGGTGCCAAGCATGTTCAGGGTAACGGTTTCCAGCTTGATGCCCAGATCTTCGCTGATGACCTGACCACCCGTAAGGATAGCAATGTCTTCCAGCATAGCCTTGCGGCGATCACCAAAGCCCGGAGCCTTAACAGCAGCAATTTTCAGGCCACCGCGCAGCTTGTTAACAACCAAAGTTGCCAGTGCTTCACCGTCAACGTCTTCTGCAATAATCAGCAGCGGACGGCCGGACTGAACAACGGATTCCAGCAGCGGCAGCATGGGCTGCAGGGAAGACAGCTTCTTTTCATGGATCAGGATGTAGGGGTTTTCCAGATCCGCTGTCATCTTTTCCGGGTTCGTCACGAAGTACGGAGAGATGTAGCCGCGGTCAAACTGCATGCCTTCAACAACATCCAGTTCTGTCTGGAAGTGCTTGGCTTCTTCAACCGTGATCACGCCTTCGGAGCCAACTTTCTGCATGGCTTCGGAGATCATCTGACCGATTTCAGATTCACCGTTTGCAGAAATCGTACCAACCTGAGCGGTTTCCGCCGGGGTGGTAACTTTCTTGGCGTTCTTCTTCAGCTCTTCAATAACAACGGCAACAGCCTTGTCGATCCCGCGCTTCAGATCCATCGGGTTCATGCCAGCGGCAACAGCCTTGTGGCCTTCACGCACGATAGCCTGAGCCAGAACCGTAGCCGTTGTGGTGCCGTCACCAGCAATGTCATTGGTTTTAGATGCAACTTCACGCAGCATCTGAGCGCCCATGTTTTCGAACTTGTCAGCCAGTTCGATTTCCTTGGCAACGGAAACACCGTCCTTGGTGATGCGGGGAGCGCCGAAGCTCTTGTCCAGCACCACGTTACGGCCTTTGGGGCCCAGCGTTACTTTTACAGCGTCAGCCAGAATATCCACACCGCGCAGCATACGCTGGCGTGCGTCTGCACCAAACTTTACGTCTTTGGCAGCCATTGAATTTCTCCTGTGAAGATCGTTCTGAAATTAAATAATGCGGATCAGCGCAAAATCAGGCGGTTACCACGCCCATGATGTCGCTTTCCTTCATGATCAGCAGCTCTTCGCCATCGATCTTCACTTCTGTGCCGGACCATTTGCCAAACAGGACACGGTCACCAGCCTTAACATCAAGCGCCACAATCTGGCCCTGTTCATTCCGGGCACCCGGACCCACTGCAACCACTTCGCCTTCCATAGGCTTTTCCTGAGCTGTGTCAGGAATAATGATTCCGCCAGCGGTCTTCTGTTCGCCTTCAAGGCGACGGACAACTACCCGGTCGTGTAAGGGACGAAACTTCGTCATTATGGATCGCTCCACATTCATTTTTGGGATGGTGCCCTTAACAGAAAGCAGCCCCATCCACTTTGTCGCGCGTAACATAACGCCGCGTTACGTTAGCACTCCCACCCCGGGAGTGCCAGAAAAGGAGATAGGTCTGGCCAAAGGCAGAGTCAAGGAATGTGGATAAAGTTTCTTTTTGCTGTAACGTAAGAACAGATAGGAGGTGCTCGCATGGGTCATATCACTACACTTCAGGCTGCGGATGGACATGAATTTTCCGCGTGGGAAACCGAAGGTAGCCATCATCCTTACACACTTGTGGTGCTTCAGGAAATTTTTGGGGTGAACCACCATATCCGGCAGGTTTGCGAAAACTTTGCCAAGGCCGGATTCCACGTTATTGCGCCAGCTTTGTTTGACCGCGCACAACGTGGGGTGGAGCTGGATTATTCCGCAGCAAGCGTGGAAAAAGGCAAGGCGCTGCGGGCGCAAATTCCGCTTGCTAAAACACTGTTGGATATTCAGGCAGCCGCCTCAGTGTTCAAGCCGCGTAAGGTGGGCATTATCGGCTATTGCTGGGGTGGTACATTGGCGTGGGAAGCTGCATGCAGAACGGATGACTTTGCAGCCGCTGTTGGCTGGTATGGGGCAGGTATTGCCGCCAGCCGGAATGAGACTCCGCGTTGCCCCGTAGAGCTGCATTTCGGTGAACAGGATACAAGTATTCCGCATACTGATATTGCAGCCATTCGGCAGGCGCGCCCGGAAGTTGAACTTTACGTGTACGACGATGCAGGGCACGGCTTTGGTTGCCCAGAAAGAAGCGCTTTTAATGCCAAAGCTTATCAGGAAGCGCAGGAACGCAGCATTAATTTCCTGAAAAGCAATATGAATCCATAGTGCTATTTTCCTGTCCTCGTCATGGCCTGTTATCGAATTATGATTGACAATTGTGGCTGGTCATGGGGGGATGGGGTATATCCTGAACCGCACACGGTGTGCAGCAGGACAAAACGTTGAGAAGAACAAGGACTATCCCGCTCATGCCGACCGGTACAGTAAAATGGTTTAACGCCACCAAGGGTTATGGCTTTATTGCCCCAGATGATGGCGGTAAAGATGTGTTCGTGCATATTACCGCAGTGCAGGCAGCGGGTTTGCGTGGCCTGAATGACGGACAGAAAGTTTCTTTCGATCTGGTTGAAGAACGCGGCAAGCAGGCTGCAACCAATCTGAAAGTAGATTGATTTTTCAGGCAGGGCCGATCAGTTTTGATCGGCCCTTTCTGTATCTGCTAAAAAGGCAGCAAGTTCCCGTGCTGTGTCTGCCAACCCAAGGCGACGAACTTCCACGCCTTCGGGAAACGCGCTGAGCAAGCGGGTAGGGGTGCGCCTGTCTAACAGGACAAATACCCCCCGATCAGACTGGCGGCGAATAAGCCGACCAAAGGCCTGACGTAACCGCAGGCGTGCAATCCGTTCATCAAAAGATTTCGGGTCACCTCCAGAAAGGTGAATACGGCGTTCACGGTGCAGAATATCTGGCCGCGGCCACGGCACACGTTCAAAAGCCACCAGCCGTAGCGCATTGCCGGGTACATCTACGCCATCTCGCATGGCATCAGTGCCTAACAGGCAAGCGTGTTCTTCTGTGCGGAAAATATCTACCAACGTATTGTTGTCCATCGCATCTACATGCTGGGCGTAGAGCGGGAGGCCGTTTTCTTCCAGCGTTGGGGCAATGCGATCATACACACCACGCAAGCGAGAAATGGCCGTAAAAAGCCCCAAGCCCCCACCACCGGATGCCAAGAAAAGCGTGCGAAATGCGGCTGCCAGATCCACAATGCTGCTGTTGTCTATGTCCGTTACAATATAGGCGCGCGTCTGGCGGGCATAATCAAACGGGCTGGCTAAGCTGGCACGCAGAGGTGGGGAAGGGAAGTGATTGGCCCCAGTGCGTGCTTCAGCGGCTTCCCACGCCTGTTCTGCGTTATCGCTATCCGGTTCATTGGTTTGCTGATCACGCAAGGTGGCAGATGTAATCAGCATACCCTGCGCAGGTATGGCCATGATTCCAGCAAATGGAATGGTGGGGTCTAGCCAGTGGCGATAGAGGCCCACATCCTGCTCCCCCATTCTCTGTTTTTCGCGCCGCTCAACCCGGATGAAGTGCACGTGCGAAGGGGTGGTATCGGGTTCAGGTGGTGTGTCTAGTGCGCTCAGCATGGCAATCCACGCATCTAGCCGAGAGATAGCTCTGCGGCGTAAGGCGCGTGTCATGGCTTCTATGCGCCCGCGTGTTGTGGAATCCAGCGTTTCGGCATCTTCTTCCAGGCGGGCGTGCAGGCGGTCCACCAAGGTGCGTAAAGGTTCAACAAGGCGCGTTAAGGCGCGGGCCAGAAGATGTCCGGCTTCTGCCAAGTCTGGCACCAAAGGGTGCAGATCACATTCAAGGGCTGCATAAACGTGCTGTTTTCCGCCTTCCTGTGTTCTGGCAAGCGCTTGTTGGCGCAGAAGCCGCAGAAAAACTTCTGTGGGGTTTTCCAAAACCGGTTGAGGCGCTTCTGGTTCAAGCGGAAAGAGCCCGATATCTTCTGGAGGTTCAGGCGGCGGTGGTTCATCCGCCTGTTCTTGCCCTAAGCGTGAAGACCAGCCGGGGGCAGGAAGCGCCGTTGCTGCCATAAGGGCAGCTTCCAAGGGTGTTTCCAGTTTTGGGTGGCCCACAACCAGATCATCCAAGCGCCGTTTTAAGCCGCGCGCGCGGGAGCGTCTGCCTTCTGCACCAAGGAGCCAACGCCGTAACTCGGCTGCTTCCAGCCCGGAAAGCTCGGCCGAAAAGGCACTATCTGCGGCATCGGCCAGATGGTGGCCTTCATCAAATACATAGCGGGATGGGGCTGAGGGATCATCCGTTTCATCGGCATCATCGCTCATGCCAGCCTGTGCGTAGGCGGCCTGCGCCATAACGAGAGCGTGATTGGCAATCACCAGATCTGCTTCACGCGCGCGGCGGATGGAATGTTCAACAAAGCAATGCTGGTAATGGGCACATGCACCGTGAATACATTCGCCGCGTCTGTCTGCTACGCCTATCAGATTCCCTTGGCCGAACAGATCCCCAAACCAGCCGGGCAAGTCTCCCCCAAACAGGTCTCCATCTGCGGTGGCTAAGCCCCAGCGGGCCAGCATGATAAGGGCGATGGTAATACCCGCAGGGCGAGAGGCTGCAGTATTAACAGCTTCTTCCATATTCAGCAGGCACAGATAGTTTTCCCGCCCTTTGCGCAATACAACGCGCTGCCGGTGCGTGGTTTGATCTGGGTAGAGCCTACGGGTTTCTTGTTCAATCTGGCGTTGCAGGTGGCGCGTATAGGTGCTGACCCAAACAGCCCCTTTATTCCGCTCGGCCCAAAGGCTGGCAGGGGCAATGTAACCTAAGGTTTTGCCTGTTCCTGTACCAGCTTCTGCCAGTACAATGGCGGGGTCTCCACGCACATTGCGTGGCTCAAAAGCCCCTGTGGCAACGGATGCAAAGTCGGCTTGCCCTGTGCGGATTTCGGCATCTTCGCCCAGCATCTTGGTAAGCTGCTCGCGCGCCTCTACAGGGGAAATAGGGTGAGACGCAGGAGGAGGGGGAAGAGGCGTTTCCTCCCATTTTGGCAAAAAACGCCAGATACGCAGCGCATCCCCGGGTTGCAGCATGGTTTCGGGCAATTTGCCTTGCGGCGTTAGTTTTTCATGCAGCCCTAAGGTTTCGGCAACTGTACCGCTCCAGATCCATCCTGCTTGGCCAAGCCGCAAGGTCAGGGCAGCAAGATGTTCTGCTGTTGTGCCGTTGTTCTGGCGTGCCAGATTGGTGAGCAACAGAGAAAGAAGGCGAGGGAGTAGATCTGCTTCTGCGGCGCCTATATCCGCATCTTGCATCCCCAAGGCCAGTGCTAACCCGCGTGGGGTTGGGGCAACAGATGTGGCTGGGTGCACAAAGGCAAACAGTTCTAACAGATCCAGCCACGGGGCAGGTTGCCCCGGATGGGGTAAATCTAGCCGCCGCGCCAATGCAGGTGCATGGATAACAAGCGGGCAAGGCATGTTTTGCAGGTTTTGCTTAACATCCTGCGCAGACAAATGGAGAACCTCTCCATCTTCCGTAAGAAGGGAATAGGCTCCCTTATATGCAACCAGTGCTGGGGCATCGTAAGCGGAGGGGAAGGATGTCTGCATGATAAATACTAGATGATCCATTCCGGCGCGGAATGCCAGAGCTAGAAATCAAAAAGCAACATATGAAGAACAAAAAAGCCCACCTCATCAGAATGAGGCAGGCTTTTTAGGTGGTAATCTGGGGCAGAAAAGTTAGTTGCCGTCTTTAAGGCTATCTGCCACCACTTCCAGAAGTTTGCTGTGCAGATTGCCGTTACCAGCAACAATCATGACATCATCAGGGAGATCATCCAGATCAACGCCTGCGGGGTCTGTTGCCTGGCCGCCAGCTTCACGCACGATAAGGGCGCCAGCAGCACAATCCCACGGTTTAATGCCGAATTCCCAGTAACCTTCGTAACGCCCGGCAGCTACCCATGCCAGATCCAGCGCGGCGGCACCGAAGCGACGCACACCGGCTACGCGCGGCATAAGAGAACCCAGCACGCGTGCAAATGGCAGGCGCATACGCGCAGGCACTTTGGCGAATGGAATGCCAGTGGCAAACAGGGATTCCTGCATGTCACGCCGTGCGGATACACGGATACGCCGTTCGTTCAGATAGGCACCGGTGCCTTTTTCTGCCCAGAACATTTCACCCGCAGCCGGGTTGTAAACCAGCCCTGCTGCCAGTTCGATACGCCCATCTGGCAGGCGGCGCTGCAAGCCAATGGAAATAGCCCAGTGCGGAATACCGTGCAGGAAGTTGGTGGTGCCATCCAGCGGATCTACCACCCAACGCCATGTCCAGTTATCGCTGCCGGATTTGCCGGATTCTTCCATAAAGAAGGCATAGCCGGGGCGGGCGCGTTCAAGCTCTTCCCGCAGGGTCTGTTCTGCGCGCAGATCAGCTTGGGAAACAAAGTCTCCCGGCCCTTTGATGCTGACTTGAAGCTGCTCGACTTCATTAAAATCGCGCAGGAGACGCTTGGCTGCCTTCTGGGCTGCTGTTTGCATCACCATCATGACGGGGGAGAGACGCATGGCCACTGTAGTTTTGTCCTGCTCTGGAGAGAAAAACGGAAGGGATTAGTCTTTGGCGCGTTCGACGTAGGAACCGTCTTCCGTCCGAACCACAATACGTTCACCCGATTCAATAAAGGGCGGTACCATGGTTTTTACACCATTGGAAAGTTTTGCAGGCTTGTAGGAGGAAGAGGCTGTCTGGCCTTTTACAACCGGATCTGCTTCCACAACTTCCAGCGTAACCTGCGGCGGCAGATCAATACCCACCGGGTCACCTTCAACCAGATGCAGGTTGATGGTCATGTTATCCTGAATGAACGGGGCCTGATCACCCAGCAGATCCACAGGAACTGTCAGCTGGTCATAGGTTTCTGGGTCCATCAGAACCAGCAGTTCACCATCGGCGTAGGAATACAGGTATTCCTTGTCTTCCGTCATCAGGCGTTCAACGCTATCAGCGGTCCGCCAGCGTTCGTTGGTTTTGTTGCCGGTTTTCAGGTCGCGCATTTCAACCTGAATAAAGGCTCCGCCCTTGCCGGGGGTGATGATCTGCTGCTTCAGCACCGTCCAGCGGCGGCCATCATGCTCAATCACCTGACCGGCGCGGATCAGGTTTGCCTGCTGTTTCATAATTCGTCCCTGAAAGGAATGTCTATTAAGGATGGGGCTTGTACAAGCCTGACGCACGAAGAGCAAGTTTGCTGCACTTGATATATCGTGTTTTCTCCCGCTGGACAGGGTGGCCATATCCTGTTTATAAGGCGGCAGGTCCTCAGATGGATGACATGAGGATGGGTGTCCGAGTGGTTTAAGGAACTGGTCTTGAAAACCAGCGTGCGGGGAACCGTACCGTGGGTTCGAATCCCACCCCATCCGCCATCAAAAAGAAGACTTTCCAATAAAATCAGCCTGTTACGATATGAAGCGCCTGACAGACCGCACCTTGCGGCGGCTTTGTATTTTCTACTTCAAAGAATGACACCTGAGCCGAGAGCCATCAGTCATTATGCGAGGTTACTGGTGCGGGTTTTGGGGCTTCCGTATCATCCAGTTGGAAGATGCGGTCATGAAGACGAATGGATGCGTGGACAGTAAGAACGCATGTGATCGCAGAGTCTAAAAGCCTTAGAAAATGCTCTGTGAGTTTTTATTGAAAAATGGATTTTTCCAGAAAATTATGCGGCAATTTTTGCATTATGAAAATATCGACGGTACTATAAGCAATTATTAAGTTATCTTGACCGTTTGCTTAAGCCGTTCTGAAAGGTGAATGAAGCAAACTCTTCCCCCGACGTATCAGCAAGATAACCGGGTATGACTTTTTACATTGCACGGAGCGAAAAGAGAGTATGGCTCGTTTTCTGGTAACCGGTGGCGCT